>JAWVWU010000531.1:0-2291 GCA_033723595.1 Marinobacter sp.
GTCCGGTGGCGTTACTGATGGCCAGCTTGTCGAACCGCATTTTCAACTGCAGCAGATCACCGCGATACTGGGTATCCGCCTTGGTCACCATGACCTTGATGGTGAGCCAGTCTTCAAACTCACTCTTGTCGACCAGCGACAGCTCCATGCCCGGCGCACCCTTGCGCTCAGGCTTGAGGGGCGACTCAAGCGCTTGCTGCATCTGCTGCCAGATCACCCGCTGCCGGGCCGGAATCTGACCGGCGGTATCGAGCAACTCGTTCGCCTGCTGGTCGTTCGCGGCGTTCTGGGCGGCCTGCTTGAGGGTCTCGATCAACTGCACGAAACAGGCATCCATCAACGGCTCGATGTGATCGACCACGGTCCGGGCACACTGACGCAGGACAAACTGCACGCGCTCACTGGGCGGTTTCAGGGCGACCCGGTCCTGGTTACGGTCGGCGCCGCACTGCACGAGCATGGCCTCGACCGCCTGGGGATTGGCCCGGGTGAACTCGACCCCAATGGCACCGTCCATCTGGCGCACAACCCGTGCTGTCAGCTCATAACGTGACTTGCCGTCGGCACCCCGAAAACGCACACCCACTTCGTCGCTACCCGTCTGGGCCTGGTGGCGGCGAAGTTTGCGGGCGGTATCCGCCGAATAGCGGATGAACAACCCCTCGGCGCAGAAATCAGAAATCTGACACGGCCAGATCTCCCCCTGTCCCACCACCAGCTGTGCGGCCAGTTTGATCGGCTGGCGGGGGTTGGCGCGGCGTTCCTTCGGATCCATTGACTACCTGATTGTGGCGAATTGAGTAAGGCACAGTGCTATTGAAAAGACAGCCTTGCCCAGTGTGCAGTCGCTGCCTGAAAAAGCCCGGGACCCGTTTCCCTGTTAGTATAGCTTCCACGCTTCGGGTTTAAAGACAAAAGCATGAAAGAGCTTAGTCAGATCTATCTACTTTCGCTACTGATAATGGGCCTGAGCGGCTGCACCAGTAGTCATTTCTACCGTCAGGCCATTCAGGGCCAGTGGGCCCTGCTGTCGTCCCGCGTACCCATCCCGGAAGTGCTGGACGATCCGTCGACGCCGGCCGAGCTGCGCCATTCACTGAACACTGCCGTCGCAGTCCGGGAGTTTGCCCGCCATACCCTGTCACTTCCGGTCGGCGACACGTTCCGGGATTACGTCCGGCTGGACCGGCAATACGTGGTCGTCAACCTGGTTGCCGTTCCAGCCTATTCCCTCGAACCGCATCACTGGTGCTATCCGTTCGTTGGTTGTCAGGCCTATCGGGGCTATTTTCACCTGGAGGATGCCCGGTCGGAACAGGCCGAATTCGAGGCCAGAGGCTACGACACGTTTATCGGGGGCGTCACCGCTTACTCCACGCTGGGTTGGTTCGACGATCCCATTCACACCGGCTTCACCCGGTTACCAGAGGACCGGATGGCGGCGCTGATTATTCATGAGCTCAGTCACAAGGTGGTCTACATCGACGGCGATACCGCGTTCAACGAAAGCTTCGCCACCGCAGTCGAGCTGGAGGGGCTGAAGCGCTGGTTGAGCAGCCAGGGCGAGGCGGACCGCTTCCAGCAGGCGCTGTCCAGACTCGACCACCGCCGGCAAACTCTCGCCCTGGTTCAGGCCACCGCGGGCAGACTCCAGATGCTTTACGACCAGGCGGATGCGTTGCCGAAAAAGACGCTTGATGCGCGCAAGGCTGCCTTGTTCGAGCAGTTACGCGCGGATTATCGATCCCTTCAGAAGCACTGGAGCGAGCCGGGTCCGCTGGGGCGCCCCGTCCCCGCTCTGAACAACGCCAACATTGCCCTGTTCCGGCAATACAACCAGTACGTTCCGGGGTTCCGGGCCCTACTGCATCGGCAGCACGATGACTTCCCGGCCTTTTACGACGCTGTCAGGAAACTGGCGGACCTGCCTGCCGATCAGCGGCACGCACGGCTGGCTCAATTGGGCGCCCTCACAGGAGATTCTTGACAAACACCTTCGAGTTTCGCTGGGTGTTGTAGTTGGCCAGCTTGGGTCCGGGCAGGGACTGCACCGTCGACGGCTGGAACCCTCGTTCGCGGAACCAGTGCTCGGTCTGGGTGGTCAGCACGAACAACCGGCCGATGCCCTGGCTCCGCGCCCGGCTCTCGACCATCGCCAACAGGTCATCGCCCCGGCCGGACCGACGGTAGGCCGGGCTGACCGCGAAACAGGACAGCTCACCGACCTGATCTTCAGGGTAGGCATACAGGGCGGCGCAGCCGACGATGGTGCCGTCCCGCTCTGCCACCAC
>JAWVWU010000532.1:0-2262 GCA_033723595.1 Marinobacter sp.
ATCCAGTCATCGGCGGAATCGGCCGTTGCGTGGCCAGACGATTGCCTGTCATGCACCATTGCGCGGCCTCCTGCCGGAGAGATCCGCCGCCAGCTGTTCATTCAGCACCGCACCCAGTTCATCAATGTAGCTGTCCACGGTCCACGCCACCTGCGCGCCGCCCACCCTCAGGATCACGCCGGCGCCCTGATGCAGATCCGTCTCAAACCGCACGGCGATGTCCGGCAGCAGGCTCTGCACATCCGCCGTCAGTTGCGCCTGAACGCTGTTTGGCAGCGCCGTTGTGGTGCTGACCACGGCCTCGCGGCTGGTGCCGGCTGCATGAGTCAGGTCGTCCGCCATCGGCGGCAGTCGCTTGCCCAGTGCCCGGACCATTGCCTGCTCCAGGGTCTCATCCGCCAGGTCCTGGAGGGCCTTGCGGGTCAGGGCCAACAGCGTTTTGGCACCCGCCTGCTGCAGCCGGGTGGTGAAGGCCTGGCGTTCGCGCTCCAGGTGCTCATGCCACTCCTGCTGTTCCTTGTCCAGGCGCTCACGGGCTTTTGCCAGCAGGTCATCGCGGTCACGCTGGGTTACCTGACGTGCCTGCTCGACAAGTGTTTGCTGGTTCGTCTGCCAGTCGGCCTGCTGCTTGCGGAATTCAGCTTCGGCCGCGGCCGCCTTCTGCTTTGCCACTCCGGCTTCGCGCATGCGCGCCGAAATCTCGGCCTCACGCGCATCAATCCCCTGCAGGATAGGGCGATACAGGAACCGCTTGAGCAGCCAGACCAGCACCAGAAAGTTGCCGATCTGCGCAAGCACGGTTATCCAGTCAATCGACATAGCCTGTGCTCCCTCTGATGCAGCCTGTCACGCTAACCGGCCGCCGCCTGCGCAGCGGCCCAGAACGGGTTGGCGAACAGCAGAATCATCGACACGACAAAGCAGTAGATTGCCGTGGACTCAATCATCGCCAGGCTGACGAACAGCGTCCGGGACAGTGTTGACGCCGCATCCGGTTGCTGCGCCATCGCCGCTATGGCGGCAGCGGCGGCCCGCCCTTCGCCAAGCGCCGGGCCAAGCGCGCCAAACGACACCGTGATACCGGAGGTGATGATGGAAATAGCAGCAATAAGGGCAAGGTCACTCATGACGTTTCTCCTGACGGGCAACCGGCGCCGGGTCGGCGGTAGCGGATGAAATGTAGACGGTGGCGAGGATCGCAAAAATGTAGGCCTGGATCAGGCCGGTCAGAAGACCCAGCACATCCATGACAACGGGAAAAAAGAACGGCGCAACGCCCAGTAAGACCGCGCCGATTACAGCTCCGCTCATGATGTTGCCGTAGAGCCGGATCGCCAGCGAGATACCCCGGGAAAATTCCGAGATGATGTTGAACGGCAACATGACGACCGAGGGCTGGAGATACCCCCGTAAATAGGCACCCGGGCCGTTTCTGGCGATGCCGAACACCGGCACGGCGACGAAAACAGACAACGCCAGTGCGACCGTGGTGGACAGCGACGATGTCGGCGGCGCAAAACCCGGCACCACCAGCAGCAGGTTCGACAGGGCAATAAACAGAAACAGCGTGCCCGCAAAATAGAGCACATAGCGGGCCGAATTCCGGGTAATCTCCTCAATCTGACTCTGGATGCCCAGGACGATCACCTCCAGCGTTGTCCGCCAGCGGCTGGGTGGAACATCGGGCTTGAGCTTGCGGGTCACTGCATGGGAAATGCCGACCAGCAGCGCCATCACCACCCAGGTATTGACGATCGTGGCATTCACGCCCACACCCGCCACCCTGAATACGATCAACTCATCCGGTGTCAGTTGCATACATCCCCCTTATCGCCCGCGGTTCCGGGCGGGTTCACTCGCACCCGGCCGACCGCAATCAGCCGAATCACCAGGAAGGCGAGCATGTAGCCCGCCAGCGACCAGACCGAGCCGCTCAGCCGCATGATCGCGTACCCGACCAGCAGCAGTAAGCCGATCCGGGCCAGCGCACTGAGCGAGAGCACCACGCCGGCATGGGCGGAGGCGATGGCCCGCCTTATTCCCCAGGCCAGCCCGACAAAAAACAGAGTGCTGACAGGCGCACCAACGACGAGGCCCCACAACACCGCACCCCAGTCTACAGTTATCATTCATCCCTCCCCTTGTCGGGTCGTTCCCGGTCAACCCAGCGCCAGGCAATGAAGATGCCCAGCACCAGACCACCCAGCATCAGGGCGATTGGCCAGGAAAAGCCCTGCGGGGCGACCCGGTTGAGCCACAGGC
>JAWVWU010000533.1:0-2261 GCA_033723595.1 Marinobacter sp.
GGAACACCAGAGCGCGTTGCCCTGGATCACCTTCTGCACAGTGCTGGTAATGGGCATACTGGTCGCTCTGTCAGCCCTTCTCGTTCAGCTCATACTGCGTCGCAACCAGGCGCTGCTGCGCACCCGCAACGAGTTACAACAGGAGATCGACCAACGGGTCTCGGTGCAGAGCGATCTGGCCCGCCTGGAGTCCACCGACGCCCTGACCGGCCTGGCCAATCGACGATTTTTCATGGAGGACCTGGCCCACACCATCGGTGTCGCTGACCGTCAATTGCGGCAGGTTGGACTGATCATGATCGATCTGGACCGGTTCCAGATGCTCAATGACTCCCTCGGCCATCAATTTGGCGATGAATTATTGATCCGGGTGTCCGAACGCCTGAATCGTCTCAGTGATGAACGGGTGATGGTGGCGTATTCCGGCGGCGACGAGTTCATGATCTGCCAGCAGCAGATTGACGACATTGATGATGTCATCAATCTGCTCGGCCAGATCCAGCAGGCCTTTGTCGAACCGTTCGATGTTCAGGGGCAGCTGCACAGCATCACCGCCACCATGGGGGTTGCGATCTATCCCCAGAGCGGTCTTGATGCCGATATCCTTCTGCGCAATGCCGACATAGCCCTCTACCGGGCCAAGGAAAGCGGGCGCAACACCTACCAGTTCTACACGGAAGGCATGCAGGACCGGGAAGTACTCCGTCTTCAGCTCGACAAAGATCTGAACAACGCCCTGAGCAACAACGAGTTTGTGCTCTACTTCCAGCCCCAGCTTGATCTGGCCACCATGCAGATTGGCAGTGCAGAGGCCCTGATTCGCTGGCAGCACCCCCAGCGTGGACTGCTGCCCCCGGCCGAGTTCATTCCACTCGCCGAGGAAAGCGGCCGTATTACCGATATTGGCCGCTGGGTCGTGCAGGCCGCCTGCCGCCAGCTCGCCGACTGGCAGGACGGCCCGCTGGGCCATCTGCGGATCGCCGTCAACCTGTCCGGGCGAGAGCTCGAGGACGACGCGCTGGTCGACCATCTTCAGGAAGCGCTGGCGCGCCACAATGTGCCCGCAGACTGCCTCGAGGTGGAACTGACCGAGGAAATTTTTATCGCCAACCTCGAGCGCAACCTGGACCAGCTCTCGCGGCTCAACAAACTCGGTGTACACCTGGCGATCGATGATTTCGGTGTCGGCTACTCTTCCCTGGCTTATTTGCGCGACTTTCCGGTCGATCTGCTGAAAATCGACCGGTCGTTCATCACGCAGGTCACCGAACGTCATGATGATGCGGTCATTACCCGGGCGGTCATTAATCTTGCCCACAACCTCGGCATTCAGGTAGCCGCCGAAGGCATCGAGACCGGGGCGCAGCTCAACTTCCTCAAAAATCACCGCTGTGACCTGGCTCAGGGCTACCTGATCAGCCGACCCGTTCCGGCGGCGGACCTGGAAAAGCTGCTGGCCCGCGGGCTTGTTTTTGACGAGGTCACCAATACCCCCTGAACGCCCGGATTGACCGGCGACCGTGAGTGCCCTTGCAATTGCCAGCTGCGCGACCCACGTTTGCAATGACGATCACGCTGGAGATGACCACCCATGAATGCCGAGTATCTGACCCCCGAACAGGACCGCCGGCTGCGCCGCTGGGAGTACTGGAACCGGTCCTACTTCATCTTTGCCTTCATTGGCCTGGTGATCCTTCTGGTGTTCAGCTCACAGCTGGGGCTGTCCAGTGAGCAAAGCTGGGGGCCGCTGGGGCTGTTCATGGCGGCACTGATTGCGCCCATCATCGTTCTGCAGATGCGCCTTGCCTGCCCGGCCTGCGGGCAACGCATCGGCTGGCAGGCCAAACTGCTGGCCCCGACCCAGTGCCGACACTGCAAACGTTTTTTGCAGGCTCGCCGATCCGGCTGAACGATCACGCTTGACCCCGGAGCAACTCACAGGTTTTATACTGCCAGCACTATGTCAGTACTGCTTTGCGGAGACCTGTGCTTATGAAAGTTCGTGACATCTCGCTGGCGGCCGATGTGAATGCGGATACGGTTCGCTTCTACACCCGTGAGGGCCTGCTGCGTCCCACCCGCAATCCGGACAACAACTACCAGATCTACGACACCGACGACCTGCAGCGGCTCAAATTTGCCCGTAAGGCACGTCAGCTGGGTTTCTCATTACCGGAAATACGCACCATCCTGGAACAGGCTGACGATCACCACTCACCCTGCCCGATGGTTCGACGGGTGTTTGAAGATCGGCTGGCCGA
>JAWVWU010000534.1:0-2261 GCA_033723595.1 Marinobacter sp.
GAAGGTCTGGATATCCAGATCATGGCGCCGGTGACTGCGATCCGCTACACCATGGAGCGACTCATCCGCGGCAAGGACACCATCTCCGTGACCGGCAATGTGCTGCGTGACTACCTCACCGATCTGTTCCCGATCCTGGAGTTGGGCACCAGTGCCAAGATGCTCTCCGTGGTGCCGCTACTGGCCGGTGGCGGTCTTTTCGAGACCGGTGCCGGTGGTTCGGCACCCAAGCACGTTCAGCAGCTACTGGAAGAGAATCATCTGCGGTGGGATTCGCTGGGCGAATTCCTCGCCATTGCGGTGTCTCTCGACGACCTCGGGGACAAGAATCACAACAAGAAGGCCTCAATCCTCGGCAAAACCCTGGACCTGGCGACCGGCCATCTGCTGGAAGAGAACAAGTCTCCGTCCCGGGTAACAGGCGAACTCGACAACCGCGGCAGCCATTTCTGGCTGGCCCTGTACTGGGCGCAGGAACTGGCCAAGCAGGATGAAGACAAGGATCTGAAGGCCTACTTCGAGAAGCTGGCGAAGGTGCTGGAAGACAACCGCGAGAAAATCCTGGAGGAACTGAGTGTTGTTCAGGGTCAGCCGGCGGACATCGGCGGCTACTATCACCCGACGGCGGAAAAGGTCATTGCGGTGATGCAGCCCAGTGAAACTTTGAACAAGGCCATGAACGACGCGCTGGCGTCGATTCAGTAACCGCATCGCGGGGTCTGGCGACCCCGTTTGATGGCCCGGGCCAAGCCTGTCTTGACCGGGCCATTTTTGTAGGCGCCGATCACCGGCGCCAATCCACAAGCCACTGTCGCCAGGGGAGTCTTGCGGTTGCCAAACCGACAGACTGAGAACCTAACCCTGGAACCTGATCCGGATGATACCGGCGGAGGAAGCGCGACATGATACTGACCACAGCGGCCGCTCTGGCCATTGCTCTGATGTTGTTCACCTGGCTCGGTCTTCGGGCCCGTCTTGCCGGTGGTGATCTGGACGACTACATCACCGCCCGGAATTCCCAGGGCGCCCAGGCTCTGGGCCTGTCCTTTCTGGCGTCCGGTATGGGCAGCTGGATTCTGTTTGCCCCGCCTGAGGTGGGCGCGACGGTCGGTCCACTGGCGCTGGCCGGTTACGCGGTGGGTGCCGCGTTGCCGTTCATCGTGCTTGGTTGGTTCGGCCCGGCGATTCGTCGCTACCTGCCGGCGGGCCGGAGTATCGGAGAGTTTGCGCAGGCCTGTTATGGCCAGGGCATGCGGCGCTGGGTCGCGCTGATTTCCATCCTGTACATGATGTGTTTTCTGATTGCGGAACTGACCGCCATTGGTTCGATTACCTCGCTGCTGTCCGGACTCAACGGAGCCTATGCGGTGGTGGGTGTGGCGGTGGCTACCCTGGTCTATACCGCCTGGGGTGGCCTGCGGGCCAGCCTGGTGACGGACCGCTGGCAGGCGTTTTTATTGATTGCCCTGCTGGTGGTGGTAGGCGCTGTTGCCCTGCAGCGTCTGCCCACCATGGCCGAGGCGGTGCCGCTTCCTGCCGTACCGCTGGACAGTGCCCTGGCGGTGGCGCTCACGCTGGTCATCGCGGTGACCGCCGCGAACCTGTTTCATCAGGGTTACTGGCAGCGGGTGTGGTCGGCGCGCTCGGATCAGGCCCTCGGTCAGGGCGCCATGCTGGGCGGCATCACCACGGTGGTGGTGGTCGCGGTGGTCGGTCTGCTGGGCATTGCCGCGGCGACCAGCGGTCTTGCGCTGGGCACTCCGCCGATTCCGTTCTTTGCGATGCTTGAGGGTGCTCCGGCCTGGCTGAGTCTGGCCGCGCTGGTGCTGGCGCTGACCCTGGTCGCCTCGTCCGTGGATACCTTGCAGAATGCTCTGGCGTCGCTGGCCGTCACCGAAAAACAGGGGTTGTCGTTGTCAGCGGCCCGCTGGTTCACGGTGATACTGATGGTGCCGGTCATCGCCATTGCGCTGCAGGGGTATTCGGTACTGCGCCTGTTCCTGATCGCCGACCTGCTCTGCGCGACCGCGGTCATTCCGATTTTCATGGGACTCTGGTCGCGGATGACCACGCCGGCAGCCGTGGCCGGGGCGCTGGCCGGCCTGGTGGGCGCCGTGGCACCGGGCTGGGTCGCTCAGGGCAGTTTGCCGGCGGGTCTGCAGGCGGCGAGCTTTCCCGGCGGCATCCCCACCCTGGCGCCCTTTGCCTGGGCGCTGGTGGCCTCGGCGCTGGTGAGCGTGGTGGTGGCGCTGGCCGGTGGC
>JAWVWU010000535.1:0-2258 GCA_033723595.1 Marinobacter sp.
CGGTGGCGTAACGGGCAGATCAGGGCAACGCTGGTGAGTACCGTCCACTGGGTGAACAGGGACAGCAGGCCAAAGTAGTTCCAGTCCAGCCAGCGGTCGCCGGCCTGCAGTATGGCGAGCAGCAACAGCAAAAGCTCGCTGGTGATCAGCAGCATAAAGACCGCACGCACGCGACACAGGTCGGGTACAAAAAAATCGTCGCTGACGAGCAGTTCGCCGCTCTGACGACGGATTTTACGGCTGCCTGTGTTCATGCAGGTGAGAGTCTCCGTGAGAGTGTTATAATCGCCGTCCCATTTCATTCAGGTCTGGCCGATGATGCCGGGCTATCAGTAGGAAAGATAGACCATGACTGATCAGAACAAGAGCGCCGAGAAGCCCTGGGGCGGTCGTTTCACTGAGCCGACGGATGCATTTGTGGAGCGGTTCACGGCGTCCGTGGGCTTCGATCAGCGCCTGTATCATCACGACATCACGGGATCTATCGCCCATGCGACCATGCTGGCGGAGGTCGGGGTTCTGACCGCTGATGAGAAGGCCCAGATTATCGACGGGCTCAATACCGTCCGGTCGGATATCGAGGCCGGACGCTTCCAGTGGTCAGTCAGCCTGGAAGACGTGCATATGAACATCGAGGCGCGGCTGACCGACCTGATCGGCATCACCGGTAAAAAATTGCACACCGGCCGCAGCCGGAATGACCAGGTGGCCACCGATATCCGTCTCTATTTGCGCGACGAGATCGATGCGATCGCGGAAGAACTGAATCGCCTGCAGGCCGGTCTGCTTGATCTGGCCGAGCGTGAGGCGGACACCATCATGCCGGGCTTTACCCATCTGCAAACGGCGCAACCGGTGACGTTTGGCCACCACCTGCTGGCCTGGTATGAGATGCTGGTGCGCGATGCCGAGCGCCTGCAGGATTGCCGCAAGCGGGTCAATATCATGCCTCTGGGCGCGGCTGCCCTGGCCGGCACGACCTATCCCATCGATCGCACAATCACCGCTCGGCTGCTGGGCTTCGACCGGCCTTCGGAGAATTCGCTGGACTCGGTCAGCGACCGGGATTTTGCCATCGAGTTCTGCAGCTTTGCAGCCTTGCTGATGACGCATCTGTCCCGCTTCAGCGAAGAGTTGGTGCTGTGGACCTCGGCCCAGTTCGACTTTATCGATCTGCCGGACCGGTTCTGCACCGGCTCGTCGATCATGCCACAGAAGAAAAATCCGGATGTGCCTGAGTTGGTGCGTGGCAAGACCGGCCGGGTTAACGGCCACCTGATCAGTTTGCTCACCTTGATGAAAGGCCAGCCGCTGGCTTACAACAAGGATAATCAGGAAGACAAGGAACCGTTGTTCGATGCAGTGGATACGGTCAAAGGTTGCCTCAAGGCGTACGCTGATATGGTGCCGGCGATTGTGGCCAAGGCGGACAACATGCGGATCGCGGCGCGGCGCGGGTTCTCAACCGCCACGGATCTGGCTGACTACCTGGTCAAGAAGGGCGTCGCATTCCGCGATGCGCACGAGATTGTCGGCAAGGCGGTGGGTTTTGGTGTCTCGGAGCAGCGGGATCTGGCGGATATGACGCTGGATGAGTTGCGTCAGTTCTCCGAGGTGATTGGCGAGGATGTGTTTGACGTGCTGACGCTTGAGGGCTCCGTTCGCGCCCGGGATCACCTGGGTGGAACGGCTCCGGCCCAGGTTCGCGCGGCGGTTGCGCGGGCCCGTGCCCCGCGCTAGTGCTCCGCCCGATCGCCGCCGATCCGGCCGGTCTCCAGCTCGACGGCAGCGGGGGTCAGGGTGTCCAGTGGCTGTGGCTTTGATAGCCGGAAGCCCTGGCCATAGTGAATGCCCAGTCCCCGAACCCGTCGCAGCGTATCATCGTTTTCAATGAAGGTAGCCACCGTGGTTTTGCCGGCGGCCGCTGCTATTTTGTGGAGCGCCTCCACCATCACCTGCTGGACGGGGTCGTCGTGCAGGTGCGTCATCATGGTCTGGTCGAGCTTGATGATGTCCACCGGCAATGTTGAGGCCAGGCTGTAACTCTCTATCGACGCGCCGGCGCCATCCAGGGCCACCCGGCAGCCAATCTGGCGCGCCGCCTCGCACAGCAGAATCGTTTCATCCGGGTACTGGGTCGCATCCGATTCGCGGACTTCCAGGCAGAAACAGCTCGCCTCGAACGGAGATGATGTCATGGCCGCCTGCAGAAAGTCTGGGAAGGTATCATCCAGCAGGGTCGCCAGCGACAGGTTGAA
>JAWVWU010000536.1:0-2256 GCA_033723595.1 Marinobacter sp.
CAGGATATGAAAATCGAAGTGCCGGAGGAGTTCTTCGGGGTCAAGAAGTGGGAATGCACCGTCAAGTCAAACCACAACGTAGCGACCTTCATCAAGGAGCTGGTCATCGAGCTGCCCGAAGGCGAGGAGGTGGACTTCCGTGCCGGTGGCTATGTCCAGCTGGAATGCCCCCCGTATGAAATCGATTTCAAGGATTTCGACGTGGAAGAGGAATTCCACGAGGACTGGGACAAACATGACATCTGGCGCTACAAGGCGGTCAACCGGGAAGAGGTTATCCGCGCCTATTCCATGGCCAACTACCCGGAAGAGAAAGGGGTATTGAAGTTCAATATCCGTATCGCCACGCCCCCGCCGGGAACCGACTATCCGCCCGGCATCATGTCGACGTTCGTGTTCAACCTCAAGCCCGGCGACAAGCTGACGGTGTTTGGACCTTTCGGTGAGTTCTTTGCCAAGAAGACCAACGCCGAAATGGTATTTATCGGCGGTG
Source organism: Marinobacter sp. (assembly GCA_033723595.1). GTDB lineage: Bacteria > Pseudomonadota > Gammaproteobacteria > Pseudomonadales > Oleiphilaceae > Marinobacter. The sequence continues at coordinate 494 of JAWVWU010000536.1, forward strand.
GTGCCGGTATGGCGCCCATGCGCTCTCACATCTTTGATCAGCTCAAACGCCTGAACTCGGATCGCAAGATCAGTTTCTGGTACGGCGCCCGCAGTGTTCGCGAGATGTTTTACGTAGAAGATTTCGATGAGTTGGCGAAGGAAAACGAGAACTTCGAGTGGCACGTCGCCCTGTCTGATCCCCAGCCAAACGACGACTGGCAGGGTCCAACCGGCTTCATCCACAACGTGCTGTACGAGCAGTACCTGAAGGATCACCCGGCACCGGAAGACTGCGAGTTCTACATGTGTGGGCCGCCGATCATGAACGCATCGGTCATCAAGATGCTCAAGGATCTCGGCGTTGAGGACGAAAACATCATGCTGGATGATTTCGGGGGTTAAATCGGCCGCATGACAAATCGTTTGATCGGGCCCGCTCTGGTAGCCATGACGCTGGTCATGGCCGCCCTGGCGGGCTGTTCGTCTGAACCGGACAGGCAGATCTGGGAAATTTCCGGCGGGGTCTTTGGCACGGAGTACCACATCAGCGTGGTGCTGCCGGATGACCAGGAGCGGCTCAAGGCACTGTCCAGGGGTATTACCCGAACGCTCGACGGTGTCGACGCCTCCATGTCGACTTACCGCAAGGACTCGGAACTGTCGCGGTTCAATCAGACCAGAGATCAGTCCGACTGGTTTCCGGTGTCAGAGCCGATGTATCGCGTGCTTGCCGACGCGCAGCGGGTCTCCCGGCTGAGCGATGGTGCGTTTGATATCACGATCGGTCCGGTGGTCAACCTCTGGGGCTTCGGTCCGGATGCGCGCCCCGACCAGATACCTGACGATCAGACCCTGGCAAAGGTTCTGGCGGGTACCGGGTATGAGAAACTGACGCTTCGGGAGCACCCGCCCGCAATTCGGGCCAGCTCTCATCAATACCTGGATCTGTCCGGTATTGCCAAGGGGTACGGCGTTGATGCCGTTGCCCGCTACCTGACCGATCAGGGTGTCAATGCTTATCTGGTCGAAATTGGCGGTGAGGTTCGGGTTCGAGGACGCAAGCCCGACGACGAAGCCTGGCGGCTGGCGATCGAGCAGCCGGTGTCCGATGCTCGCAAGGTCAATCGGGTGGTTATACTCAAGGACAGGGCGATGGCAACCTCGGGTGATTATCGTAACTATTACGAATCGAACGGGCATCGTTACTCGCATACAATAAACCCTGAGACGGGCAGGCCGATCACGCACAATCTGGCTTCGGTGTCGGTCATCACCGATAATTGCACTGATGCAGACGCCCTGGCCACAGCCTTTGACGTCATGGGTTATGAGAAAGCATCGGCGTTGGCGACCCGAGAGAACATTGCCGTGTATTTCATCGTGAGGACGGACACGGGGTTTGAAACGCATTACACGCCCGCATTCACGTCCTATATAACCAACCAAGGGGGGAGCTCATGAGTACCTTTCTACTGGTTTTCCTGATCGTCGGCATTCTGCTGTTCGGAATGTCGATTGGTGTCATTCTTGGCCGCAAGCCCATCAGCGGCACCTGCGGTGGCATTGGTGCGTTGGGGCTTGGCGGTGGCTGTGATATCTGCGGCGGTGATACTGCCAAATGTGACGAAAAAAACGAGCGGGCAACTGCCGGGCCGGACCAACAGGGGCTGGCCTACAATGCTGAGGATCAGCCGCCTCATAAGTCCCCCCGTTAACCACGTTCTGCCCGCTCCGGCAATGTAATAGCAGGTAGGGGAGCCTGACCACGAGTCGGGTTTCCCC
>JAWVWU010000537.1:0-2255 GCA_033723595.1 Marinobacter sp.
CCGTACAGCTGGACACTTTCGTCGGTGAGGAACGGGTAGAACATGCCAATGGCGTTGGAGCCCCCGCCCACACAGGCAACCAGGGCATCCGGAAGTTTGCCGGCCTGGCGCAGTGATTGCTCCCGGGTTTCACGGCCAATCACCGCCTGGAAATCACGAACCAGCAGCGGGTAAGGATGCGGGCCCGCGACCGTGCCAATGATGTAGAAGGTGTCGTCCACATTGGTGACCCAGTCCCGCATGGCGTCGTTCATCGCATCCTTGAGTGTCCGGGTACCGCTGCTGACCGGGTGTACCTGGGCACCAAGCAGTTTCATGCGGAACACGTTCAACGACTGGCGCTGAACGTCTTCTGCCCCCATGAACACGTGGCATTCAAGCCCGAGCCGAGCACAGACGGTCGCCGTAGCAACGCCGTGCTGGCCCGCGCCGGTCTCGGCGATCACCCGCTTTTTGCCGAGAAAACTCGCCAATAGCGCCTGGCCGATGGTGTTGTTGATCTTATGTGCCCCGGTGTGATTGAGGTCTTCCCGCTTAAGCCAGATCTGGGCCCCGCCCACAACCCGTGTCAGCCGTTCGGCAAAATAGAGCGGGCTCGGACGGCCCACGTAGTCCGCCAGGTCTTTGTCAAACTGGGCCTGGAATTCGGGATCCTTCTTGAGGCGCAGGTACTCGCGCTCCAGCGTTTCCAGGGAATCGAACAGGGTTTCTGATACGAAGCGACCGCCGTAATTGCCAAAATGACCACGGGTGTCCGGCAACATGCTCAGCATTTCGTCAGTGAGTTTTATTGACACGATGGACCTCTCTTAGGAATTCGTTTAACCGGGAAACGTCTTTCAACCCTTTTCGGCTCGGTTGGTCGGCAGCCTGACGGACCTCAACGCCCCCACTGACATCGACCGCCCAGGGTCGGACCTGTGCAATCGCGCGGGCTACGTTATCAGAGTCCAGCCCACCGGCCAATATAAGCGGCATCGGGCGGGTGGCCGGAATCAGGGACCAGTCAAACCCCTGCCCGGTGCCACCGTAGAGCTGCGGATCATAGGCATCCACCAACAGGCCGGACGCATTCTGGTAGTGCTCGAAAGCCTGCTGGATATCGTTACTGTCCCGCACCCGGACCGCCTTGATCCACCGACGCCCGAACTGGGCGCAAAACTCCGGCGTTTCGTCGCCGTGGAATTGCAGGATGTCCAGCGATACCGAAGACAGCACCTGGTTGACCTGCCCAACGGTGGGATTGACGAACAGGCCAACCACCGACACGAACGCAGGCACTTCGCGGGCAATCATCGCGGCCGTCTCAACGCTAACGGAACGGGGGCTCGGGTCGTAAAATACCAGACCGACCGCATCGGCACCCGCGGATGCAGCAGCAAGCGCATCCTCGACACGTGTGATTCCACAGATTTTTGTACGTGTTCTCATGGCAATTCGTTCACAGTCCGACTGAAAGAGTTCCCGGTGGGTCACCGCTGGAACCATGGCCGCACAAAACCCGGGCCGGGGGCACTGGCTGGTATTCCATGGGCCGCGGGGTAACCCACATCAACCAGATAGAGTCCGTTGGGTGGCGCGGTGACCGCGGCTTTCCTGCGATCCCGGGCGGCAAGTATCTCATGAATCCAGGCCTCAGGTCGCTTACCACTGCCAACGGCCATCAGCGAGCCAGCCAGATTTCTCACCATATGGTGCAAAAAGGCATTGGCCTGGACATCAATAACAACGTAGTCGCCGCGCCGGTCAACGCTGATGGACTCGACCCGCCGGAACGGCGTGCGGGACTGGCAACCGGCTGCCCGGAACGCACTGAAATCATGCTCTCCCACCAGAACCTGCGCGGCGCGGTGCATCGCATCGGCATCCAGATCCCGATAGGTCCAGGACACCTGACCACGGAGTATACCGGGGCGAACCGGGTGGTTATAAATCAGATACCGGTAGCGACGGTATTGGGCGGAAAACCGGGCGTGGAACTGCTCGGACACCTGTCCGGCCCAATGCACGGAAATCGAGTCCGGGAGCGACGTGTTGATGCCCATGACCCATGATCGACGGTTGCGCAGGGACGGCGTATCGAAGTGCACCACCTGATAGCTGGCGTGAACGCCGGCATCGGTGCGTCCGGCACAGACAAGCTCGATCGGGTGATTGGCCACCTTTGCCGTTGCCCTGACAAGCGCGCCCTCCACAGACGGGATGCCCGACTTCTGATACTGCCAGCCGTGAAACGCCGCGCCGTCGTATTCAAA
>JAWVWU010000538.1:0-2255 GCA_033723595.1 Marinobacter sp.
CGACCGGCAGATCATCGGGAATGTCACTGGGGATTTCGGTTTCACTGGCCCAGTCCGGACCGGTTTCCGACTCATCCCAGCTGGTTTCGGCGGGGTCACTGTCCGCTGCGGACTCGGTCGAATCGGCGTTGTCGGAGTCGGTCTCTGCCGTTGAATCCACCGGATCGTCGTCTTCCGGGGCTTCCAGCATGGGGTTGGATTCCAGTGCCTGCTGGATTTCCTGCTGCAGATCCAGTGTTGATAGCTGGAGAAGACGGATAGCCTGTTGCAACTGCGGGGTCATCGTCAGGCTTTGACCCATTTTTAACTGCAGAGAGGCTTTCATGACCATGATTAAAGTTCCGTCACCCGTTTACGTCAGGTACCTGATGTCCCGTCCGGAGACAATGAAAAAATGTTGTTTGCTCGTCACTTGCACTTACAAGCAAATTCTCTGCCGAGTGTACTTGTTCGAGGGGGTTCAAGACAATGAGTCCGTCACGTTCAACCGAATCCATGCAACGGCTGGTTGATTGTCCTGTGTCCCGGCACGGAGGCCGCTGCCGGCGCTGTCATCGATCTAGAGCCGGAATTCGTTGCCGAGATAAACCTCTTTGACCTGCTCATTGGCCATAATATCGTCCGCGTGACCCGATGCAATGATGTGCCCGCCACTGACAATGTAGGCGGTCTGACAGATATCCAGCGTTTCGCGCACATTGTGATCGGTGATCAGCACGCCAATGCCTTTGTCTCTGAGATGCCGGATAATCTGTTTGATATCGCTGACGGAGATCGGGTCCACGCCCGCGAAGGGTTCATCCAGCAGCATGAATGCCGGCTCGATCGCCAGCGCCCGGGCTATTTCCACCCGGCGACGCTCTCCACCCGAGAGCGCCATGCCGAGACTGTCCCGGATGTGGGTAATGTGGAACTCTTCCAGCAGTGTTTCCAGGCGTTCCTCGCGTTCCGCGCGGGACAGGGACTTGCGTGTCTCGAGAATCGCCATCAGGTTGTCGCGCACCGTCAGTTTGCGAAATACCGACGCTTCCTGCGGTAGGTAGCCGATTCCCTTCCGGGCCCGACCGTGCATCGGCAGCGGCGTAAGGTCCTGGTCGTTAATGGTGACCCGGCCCTGGTCAGCCGGAACCAGACCAACAATCATGTAAAAACAGGTGGTTTTGCCGGCCCCGTTGGGCCCGAGCAGGCCGACAATTTCTCCGCTGCGGATCTCAAGGGAGACGTCGATGACGACTTGCCGCTGCTTATAGCTCTTGGCCAGGTTGCTCGCTCTTAACACGGCCATCAGGGCGATTTCCTGTCGTCGGTTGTATCCGGACCGGAGGCAGGCTGCGGCTTGTTGCGCGGCTGGATCACCATCTCCACACGTCCGGTTGAGTTCTTGTCACCGGGCTTGCTCTCGGCGGTCACGACCCGGGCTTTGGTGTCGTAGAAGATGCGATCCCCTTTAAACAGGTTGCCTTGCTGGTTGATCACGGCCTCCTGCTCAAAAATAAGCGCGTTGTCCTTGGCTGAGTAGGTAATGTTCAGGGCGCTGGCCCTGGTCTCCCCGCTGCCGTCTGTCGCTGGCTGCTGGTAGTGGGCCGGGTTGCCCGAGGCCTCGATCCGGTTGACCCCGGCCTCGTCCCGGTAAAGAACAACGCGGTCCGCCGTCAGTTTTGTCTGCTTCTGGGTCACCACCACATCGCCCGTATAGGTTGCTGTGCCCTTGGCATCATCCAGCCGCGCATGGTCCGCACTGACCGCGATGGGTTCACCGGAAGTCAGGTCGAACGCTGCCGCGGGCATCGCAACCAGGGCAGACAGCGCAAGGCTGACCAGTCTTTTTCGCCATTCAGTCATGTGTCGCCTTGAGGGGCTCGTAGTGGCCCTTTACGCGTGAGTTCAGTTCGAGAATCCGGTCGTCTATCCAGGCCTTCATGCCAACGGCCGCGGTTGTTCCGTGGGCCTCGGTGATCAGCACCGGCTGATCGGTAAAGACAGTACGATGATCGTTGTCGAGCGTCAGCTGGTCCGTGGTGAGTGTTGCTGACCGATTCCCGGCCAGCGGCCTCACTACCCTGACGTCGCCGGACAGATCGAGGCGGTCCGAGGTCTGGTGAAACGTGCCCTGATCGGCTGTCAGATGCCAGGGCTGACCTGAGGCTCCATCATACAACGTCGCTGACGGTGACGTCATGGTGGCCAGTCCTTCGGGCTGGAACTGTTCGATTCGCGGGCTTTCGATCATGGCAATCCGACGGCCGTTTTCATCG
>JAWVWU010000539.1:0-2251 GCA_033723595.1 Marinobacter sp.
TCGCTCACCACCCCGGGCCACCGCCAGCACGACGGCGCCGTAACGGTCACGGAATCGGGCATCGCGGATGGTGAGACCCAGCACGTCAGACTGGGGCGACAACGCAGCTTCCACCAGACGGCGCTCGGCCCGATCCTTGCTGAGGCTGGGTTCATCCTCGTGAACCGACGGTACGATCCCGTTGATCCGCAGCAGATCGGATATAGCCTGGGTATCACCGGCGAATACCAGGCGATCGCCGCCACGCAGGCGTTCTTCCGATGGAACCGCCGTCACGACGCTGCCATCACGCTCGATTTCGACGAGGTAAAGCCGTTCCAGTTCCCGCAGGCCCGCCTCACCGACCGTCTTGTTGACCAGTGGACCATCGAGGGCAACCGCCACTTCCAGGGTGAACTCTCGCATCGAACCGAACTTTTGCTGGTCTTTGCGGTCAGGCAGCATGCGCGGCAGGAAGGCGAGCATGGCCAGCAACCCGATGATGGCCACGGGCAATCCCACGGCGGTAATGGAAAAAATTGAAAAGCCCGGCTGTCCTGTCAGGTGCTGGTATTGCCCATTGACGACCAGGTTCGTGCTGGTACCGATCAGCGTCAGGGTGCCGCCGAGTATCGCGGAATAACTGAGCGGGATCATAAGTTTGGACGGCGAGATCCCGATTTTACGTGACCAGGCGTGAATCGCCGGAATCATCGTCGCAACGACCGGCGTGTTATTGAGAAAACCGCTGAGCAGAGCAATGGGAAAGGCGATGCGAGCCTGGGCCCCGCGGATTGTTCGGGGCGATCGCAGGACGTGATGGACGAGCAGATCGACGCCACCCGAATGATGGATGCCGGCCGCTACCACAAACATCGCGACGACCGTGATGAGACCACTGTTACTGAAGCCTGCCAGCGCCTGTGACGCATCCAGGATGCCGGTTACGCTGAGCACAATCAGCACCCCCATCATGACCAGATGAGGGGCAAAGCGTCCAAGACTCATCAACACCAGCGCCGTACCCGAGAGAGTCAGCGCAAACCAGCCCTGCCATTCCATTCCAAGGTTCCATGGTCAAAAGGCAGCAGCATAGCGAAGTTTAATTCGTCAAAGAAAGAATAAAGAATGCTTTTCAAATACCCGAAAAGAATAACAATGCCCGCAGTCAATGGCGTCGGGCAGCGTCACCGGTCTCCGGCTTAACCGGCGAACAACGTGAGTGCGGTGCCGGCCATCAGACCGGGACGTCCGCCATGTTGCCATAGGTTTCGAGCCAGGCCCGTCGATCGGATGCCCGCTTTTTACCCAGCAGCATGTCCATCCGCTCGTCGGTATCATCGCCATCGGCCAGGGTCAGCATGACCAGACGCCGGGTATCAGGCGCCATGGTGGTTTCACGCAGTTGCAGGGGATTCATTTCCCCGAGGCCCTTGAACCGAGTCACGGCGATTTTGCCCTTGCGGTTCTCGGCGGCAATCCGGTCCAGAATGCCCTGCTTTTCGTGTTCATCCAGGGCATAGAACGTCTCCTTGCCCAGATCGACGCGGTACAGCGGTGGCATCGCCACAAACACATGACCGGCTGCGACCAGCGGCCGGAAGTGCTTCACGAACAGGGCACACAGGAGCGTTGCAATGTGCAGACCATCGGAATCGGCATCCGCCAGGATACAGATTTTGTTGTAACGCAGACCGGCAACGTCATCGGAGCTCGGATCCACCCCGATCGCCACTGCAATGTCATGAACTTCCTGGGACGCCAGGATTTCGCCAGAGTCCACTTCCCAGGTATTGAGGATTTTGCCCCGCAGTGGCATCACCGCCTGAAACTCACGATCCCGCGCCTGCTTGGCAGAGCCACCCGCGGAATCACCTTCCACCAGGAACAGCTCAGACCGATTGGTATCCGAGCCAGAGCAATCCGCCAGCTTGCCCGGTAAGGCGGGGCCGGACGTCACCTTTTTACGGGCAACTTTCTTGCTGGCCCGGAGCCGTCGCTGGGCATTGCCAATAAAGAACTCGGCCAGCGCTTCGGCAACGGCAGTGTGCTGATTCAGCCAGAGGCTGAAGGCATCCTTGACCACGCCTGAGACAAACGCTGCGGCTTCCCGGGACGACAGACGCTCCTTGGTCTGACCAGAAAACTGGGGGTCCTGCATCTTGAAGGACAACACGTAGCCGCAGCGGTCCCAGATGTCTTCCGGAGACAGCTTGACCCCTCGGGGCATCAGATTGCGGAACTCGCAGAACTCGCGCATGGCCTCAAGCAA
>JAWVWU010000540.1:0-2247 GCA_033723595.1 Marinobacter sp.
CCAGCGCCTTCATGATCGGATTTCTCGGCAGTACTCACTGTCTGGGCATGTGTGGGGGCATCAGTGCGTCATTATCCATGGCGCTGCCCGTCGGGGCCGGTTTTCGCTGGCGCCAGAGTGGCATGTTGTTGTCGTTCAACAGCGGACGAATCGCCAGTTACGTGATGATTGCTGCACTGGTGGCCCTGCTCAGCACGACGGCGACCAGTCAGTGGGCGCAGCTTGGCCCCTGGCTGAGAACAGTCGCTGGCCTGTTGCTGATCGCCATGGGCCTGTCGATGGCACGCTGGTGGCAGGGCATTCGCTACGTTGAACGGCTCGGGGCTCCCGTCTGGCGGCGACTCTCACCGCTGACATCCCGTTTGCTTCCGGTGAGAACGCAATCACACGCGTTGATGCTCGGTGCGGTCTGGGGTTGGTTACCCTGCGGGCTTGTTTACAGCACCCTGGGCTGGGCGGCACTGCAACCGACCGTCGGGTCGGCCGCTTTGACGATGCTGTGTTTCGGTCTCGGAACCCTGCCCTCCATGCTCGCCACGGGCTACGCGGCCAGTGCGATCAAGCGACTCCGTCAGCAACCCTATTTCCGGCAGCTCGCCGCGGTGCTGCTGATTGGATTCGGGCTCTGGACCATTCCATTCCACATGTGGATGATGGCCCACTGATTCCCCGGTCGTCAGACGTTGAGCACATCCAGCCGGCCGAAATCCACCGCCGGATCGGCCGTGTCCGCCGCAGACGGCGACCGCCGGCTGTTCCTGTCAAAATCGTAGAGCGACGGATCAGCCAGATGTGAGGGTTCGACATTGCAGATCGCCCGGAACATTGACTCGATCCGGCCAGGATGCTGACGGTCCCAGGTGTTGAGCATCTCTTTAACAACCTGACGCTGGAGATTGTCCTGTGAGCCGCAAAGGTTGCATGGAATGATCGGAAACTCGCGCATCACCGCGTAGCGCGCCAGGTCTTTTTCCCGGCAGTAGGCCATGGGGCGGATAACCACATTGCGCCCGTCATCGCTGAAAAGCTTGGGCGGCATGGTCTTGAGTTTGCCGCCGTAGAACATATTCAGAAACAGCGTCTCCAGCAGATCATCCCGATGATGCCCCAGGGCAATTTTGGTGACGCCATGCTGTTCCGCAAAGTTGTACAGGATGCCACGCCTCAGACGTGAACACAGACCGCAGGTGGTTCTGCCCTCCGGCACTTTTTCTTTGACAATGCTGTAGGTGTCCTTCTCGATGATGTGGTACTCGACACCCAAGGCGCTGAGATAGGCTGGTAACACGTCTTCGGGAAACCCGGGCTGCTTCTGATCCAGGTTGACCGCAATCAGGTCAAAGCGGACCGGCGCGCTTTTCTGGAGATTCAGCAGAATATCGAGCATGGCATAGGAGTCCTTGCCACCGCTCAGGCAACACATAACCTTGTCACCCGCCTCGATCATGGAAAAGTCAGCGATCGCCTGCCCGACTTCGCGGCGCAGGCGCTTCTGTAGCTTGTTCTGCTCCAGGCGAGCCTTGCGATCGTGCTCGGGATCGATCGCGCGGGGCGTTACAGCGGTTATGGCTTCGGACATAATAAACACACACATCGGTAAACAGTAGGCGGCGCATTATACGCGACGTCACCCGCCGCCGTCACACCTGCCGGCACGGGAATTACGCCGGCTTGCTTTCACCCGCCTCGCGCTTGGCCTACCATACGGGGCATGACCTCTTTATCTCGCCCGCTGACCTCGCGTAAAGCTGATTCGGTATCCGTAAAGGACCAGGCGTCCACGGTTCTGGCTGAACAGATCCAGCATCTGATGATTGCCGTTGAGGCCATTCTGCGTGACAACGAGGACGGCGTGTCCGAGCTGGCGCTGATCAAGAGCCTGCAACGCAGCCCGTGGCAACTGCTGGGCCCGGTCGATTTTTCAGATCCATCCAGACTCTACCCGGTTCATTTTCTGGTTTTCCATGTGCTTTACCGCTTGCGGGACGAGTTGGGATTTCGCGGCGAGGCGATATCGATTTCTCCGCTGTCGATCAGGCTGAATCCCGTTGCTGTGGTTGCCGGCAAGGGGCCACCGGCAAAGACAGACCCGCTGCGGGCCTTCTATCTTGATCTATCCAAGTACGATCTGTCGGAGGCCGCCATTGGCCGGATGATGGACGATTTCTGGTCCGGCCAGGCTGGCCGCAGGCCAGCTCCGGACGACGCCCATCAGGCGGCGCTTGCTCTCGGCTTCGACGGGTTGCC
>JAWVWU010000541.1:0-2244 GCA_033723595.1 Marinobacter sp.
CACTGAGCGGTCTCCGCGTGGCACACCGAGACGAGGGTCAGCAGCCATGGCAACCACAGCCAGCGATAGCGAGTCCGGGGCGTCATGTCGTGGGCTCCGGCAGGAGGTCGGCGAAGTAGCGTCGGCGAATGTGCATCATCAACGGAAACGAGACCAGCCAGCCCAGTGCCAGGGCCGGCAGCGACAGGGTCAGGTCGGGCAGCGACACGGCCCCGAGACGGCTGGCGCTCCAGTAAGCAAACGGACCCGAAATGGGGGCTAGCAGGAACGGCAGCCAGACCTTGCGACCTACCCAGGCCAGGGAGTGGGCCAGAGTTGTCATGAACAGCGCCCAGATACCGACCAGCCACAGCGGAGCCCAGAGCGCGGTTCCCGTGCTGCTGCTCATGACATCCAGATGAAACCACAGGCTGTCAATGAGCGATCCCAGGAACGTGCCCAGCAGGATAAATTGCAGTTCCCTCGCGGCCCGCTGGCTGACCAGGAACAGGTGAGCGATCACCAGCCCCAGCGCGGCCACTGCACTGGGGCCGCCCGGGTAAACAACGCACAGGAACCAGCCGGCCTGGAACAGGATAAAATTGACGAGGTTGCGCACGCCAGCGGATTGAATCATACGCTCAGGATATTCGCTCGCTTGTTTCCGGGCTTGGCCAGCAGAATCTGGGATACGCCGATAGCCCGTTCGCTAAAGCCGGCCTCGCAGTAGGCAAAATAGAAGTTCCAGAGCCGTTGGAAGGCCGTGTCATAGCCCATCTGGCCAATCGTATCGAGGCGGGCATTGAAGCGTTCGCACCAGTCCCGCAGGGTGCGCGCATAATGGAACCCGATATCCTCGGCATGGGTCATGACCAGATCGGACTGGGTCCGGACCGAATCCAGAATGGCCCCGAACGAGGGAATGAAACTGCCGGGGAATATGAAGCGCTGAATGAAGTCGACGTTCTTCAGCGCTCGTTGGTATCGCTGCTCGGGCATGTTGATGGCCTGAATCAGCGCCAGACCGTCGGGTTTGAGGAGCGCGTTGATCTGGCCGACGTAGCTGTCGAGAAACTGCGGCCCGACGGCTTCGATCATTTCAATGGAGACCAGTTTGTCGAACTGGCCTTCCAGATCCCGGTAATCATCGAACAGCAGGGTGATGCGGTCCTGCAGTCCGGCTTCCCGGACCCGGGCAGTGGCCAGTTCAAGCTGTTCCCGTGAAATGGTAGTGGTCGTAACATGGCAGCCGAAATGACGCGCCGCGTGAATCGCAAAACCACCCCAGCCGGTGCCGATTTCGATGACCCGGTCGCCGGGCTGCAGGTCCAGCTTGCGACAGATGGTGTCGAGTTTGTGGACGGCCGCTTCCTCGAGGGTGGCATTGGCGTCCGGATAGATCGCCGATGAATACATCATGGTCGGATCGAGGAACTGCTCGAACAGTCCGTTGCCCAGATCGTAATGGGCCTCGATGTTCTTGCGAGAGCCGCTGGGGGTGTTGCGGTTAAGCCAGTGCAGACCCTTGAGCGCTGGTTTGGTGACCCAACTGAACCGGTCTTCGAAGGCATTCATGCGGTCTACGTTCCGGGTGAAGAATCGCAGCAGCGCCACCAGGTCCGGCGTGGACCAGTCACCCGCCACGTAAGCTTCGGCGGCACCGACGCTACCGCCGGTCAGCAGATCCTTCCACGTGCTGCTGTCGTGGATGACGAGCTCGGCCGGCGGAAAGTCCGCGCGGTCATCGCCGAACACCCGGGTTTTCTGGCCGGCTTCGCGCACGGTCAGGCTGCCGTCTCGCAGCAGCTCGAGCTGGTTGCACACCAGCGAGCGCGCGACCCGTGAAGTCAGGGTGACGCCGACCGGCTGGTCCTGGCTGGCGGATGTCACGGACGTATTCAGGTTCTCCATGAATGTACCTTCGCTGTGTTGTTGTCATCAGGCGTGACATCGACGCGCTCGCCGCGATCGTTCACGCCGACCCGGTAGCCCGGGTCGTTGTCGGGCAATTTGTCCGGGTGGGTCTGGAACGGCACACCCTTGAGTTTCAGTCGCAGGGCATGCCAGTAAATGCCTGCCACAACCTTGAAAGACTCCAGGGGAAACCGGCGCAGGCTTTGGCTGAGAATTTTACGAGTGAGAGGCTCCCGCTGGACCACCAGGGTGGCATCAAAGACCTTCTTGCCGCCGCGGTTCACATTCATGTGAATGCGCAGGGACGTCCCGCGGAAACTGAACAGCCAGTGATAGTCCTGATCCATCGGG
>JAWVWU010000542.1:0-2242 GCA_033723595.1 Marinobacter sp.
AGCACCAGCGCCAGCACCTGACGGGTGTCCCGGGGGTCGATCAGCCCGTCGTCCCACAAACGCGCAGTGCCGAATAGTGCGGTGGAGCCGTCTTCCAGTTTTTTCGCGGTTGCCTGTTCCAGAAAATCCAGCGTTTTCGGGTCGGGGTCCACGCCATTTCGCTTCTGCTTCTCCTCGGCCACTATCCGCATCACCTTGCCGGCCTGGGCCGGGCCCATGACCGCTGTCCGGCTGTTGGGCCAGGCGAAGATGAAACGCGGGTCCAGGCCCCGTCCGCACATGGCGTAATTGCCAGCGCCGTAGGAGCCGCCGATGACCACGGCAATCTTGGGCACACGGCAGTTGGCGACCGCCTGCAGCATCTTGGACCCGTGTTTGATGATGCCGTTCTGTTCTGAGTGAGTGCCGACCATGAACCCGGTGGTATTGTGGAGGAAAAGCAGCGGCGTGCCCGCCTGATCGCACAATTGTATGAACTGGGCCGCTTTGGCCGCGCCCGCCGGCGTAATGGGGCCGTTATTCCCGACAATGCCCACGGCATGCCCTTCGATGCGGATGGTGCCACACACCGTCTGGTCGTCGAATCCGGGCTTGAAATCCATATAGCCGGATCCGTCGGCGATGCGCGCGAGCACCTCGCGCACGTCATACGGCTGGCGGGCATCAGCCGGAATCACGCCGAGCAGTTCCTCGGCCGGGTACCGGGGACCTTCCCAGTCTGGCTCGTCGACTGCCGTCCTCGACTCGCCCCAGGGCAGGGCCTCCATAATGTTACGGGCGTAGCGAATTCCGTCGGCGTCATCTTCCGCCAGGTATTCGGCGGTACCGGCAATGTCTGCGTGCATCTCCGCGCCCCCGAGTTCCTCGTCGGTGGCGACTTCCCCGGTTGCCGCAAGCAGCAGCGGCGGGCCGGCCAGGAACATTTTGGCCTTGTTGCGCACAACGATAACGTAGTCGGACAGCCCCGGTTGATAGGCGCCGCCGGCCGTTGCGTTGCCATGGACCACCGTGATCTGGGGAATACCGGCTGCGGACAGCCGGGCCTGATTGGCAAAGCCCCGGGCGCCCAGCACGAAAATGTCGGTGGCGTAATTCAGGTTGGCGCCGCCGCTTTCGGACAGTGACACGATGGGTAGCTTGTTTTCACGGGCAATGGTTTGCAGGCGCAGGGTCTTGTCCAGGCCCGCCGGGGTGATGGTGCCGCCCTTGATCGCGCAGTTGCTCGCAACCACCAGGCAGCGCACGCCGCTGACCACGCCGATGCCTGCAATGATGCCGCCGCCGGCCTGGCTGCCATCCTTGTCATCGTGCATTTTATAGCCGGCCAGGGAGCAGAGTTCCAGAAAGGGTGTGCCCCGGTCCAGAAGTCGGTTCAGTCGGTCCCTCGGAAGCAGTTTGCCGCGCTGGGTAAATTTCTCCCGGGCCGCTTCGGCCAGATCCAGTACCTGCTGTTCAACGGCCCGGAACCGATCAATGTGCGCCTGCATCGCCTCCCGGTTGGCCTGGAACTCATCGGATTGCGAATTGATCGCTGATTCAATAGGTTGCATGCGCTGACGCCTCACTCATCCCCGAGCACGGTGGGTGTGGTACTGCGGTGAAAGCCATTGAAGGGCTGGTTGTTTTTCGCGGCGGGCAATGGCCAGACCCGGCCCCCCTGGGACGCGCCCCCATCAATGCGCAAGGTGTCGCCGCTGATAAAGGCGGCTCCGGGACTGAGCAGGAAACAGATGGCCGCGCTGACTTCGGCTTCGGTGCCCAGTCGCTTGCAGGGTACGGCATCCTTGAGGCCGCGTATCCACTGCTTCATGGATTCCGGGTAGCTGTCCATACCACTGGAGGCGATCCAGCCCGGCGCGACGGCATTGACCCGCACGCCGTTGGCGCCCCATTCCACCGCCGCGGTCTGGGTGAAATTGACCATACCTGCGCGGGCCGCACCGGAGTGGCCCATGCCCGGCATACCGCCCCACATGTCGGCGACAATATTGACGATGGCCCCGCCGGTTTTGGCCAGCGCCTGATTAAAGGCTTCCCTTGCCATCAGAAAACCGCCCGTCAGGTTGGTCCGGACCACGGTTTCCCAGCCTTTCTGGTTAATGGATGCCAGCGGGCCCGGAAACTGACCGCCGGCATTGTTGACCAGCCCGGCAAGACTGCCGTGTTCGGCAATAATGGCGGCCACCGTGTCCCTGACCGGGCCCTCTTCGCGAATGTCGCAGACATGGGCGGACGCAATACC
>JAWVWU010000543.1:0-2236 GCA_033723595.1 Marinobacter sp.
AAAGTGGGTAATACCTACATCAACCGGGATCAGGTGGGGGCGGTAGTCGGGGTTCAACCCTTCGGTGGCCACGGTCTGTCCGGCACCGGCCCGAAGGCAGGCGGTCCGAACTACCTGGCGCGATTTGCCATCGAACGCACGCGAACTACCAACACCACCGCGGTCGGCGGTAACGCGTCGCTGTTGTCTCTCGGCGTGGAGAAAGTCCAGCAGACAGCCCGGGAGTAACGATCCAGAAAGTTCGGCTATCCGTGGCTGTGACGGCGCCTTCGGGCGGCGGCACCCAACCACGGGGATCGGGCGAATGTCCCGCGGTACCGGTTGCCTGATACATGGCGCAGTCACCACTTACCGACTATGCTCTGACTTGGGTAATCGTTTGTTTTCAACAATAATAACAGGCCCCTTCGGCCCGGAGAGCGGATCATGATCAAGGAACGTTTTGTCAAAGCAACCGTGGGACTGGTGACGGCAACGCTGCTCAGTCTGTCCGCCGGAGTTCAGGCGGAAGGCAATTATGTAATGGGCACGGCGACGACCGGTGGCACTTATTACCCGGTGGGCGTCGCCCTGTCGACGCTGATCAAGGTGAGGCTGGAGCCCAAGACCCATATTTCCCTGTCGGCAATCAGTTCTGCCGGGTCCGGTGAGAACCTCAAGCTGATGGACGAGGACCAGATCCAGTTCGGAATTCTGCAGGGTCTCTACGGCGCCTGGGCCTGGAAGGGCACCGGTCCGGTGCCGAAGGCGTACAAGAATCTGCGCTCTGTTTCGATGTTGTGGCAAAACGTCGAGCATTTCGTGGTGCGCAACAGCATCGTCAAATCCGGCACCATGGCGGATATGACAAATCTTTACGATCACAGCTTTTCGATTGGCGCCCGCAATTCCGGGACGGAAGGGTCGGGTCGCTATATCCTCGGGCAGTTGGGGGTCGATCTGGACAAGATCGACCTGGCCTACCTCGGTTACGGACCCAGTGCAGATGCCCTGCAGAACGGCAATATCGACGGCATGAATATCCCGGCCGGCGTGCCCGCCTCTGCGGTGACCCGTGCTTACGCCAACCTGGGTAAGGACATCACCACGCTGAATGTCACGGCGGATGAACTGGCCAAAATCAACAGTGAGTTCGAGCTCTGGACGCCCTACGACATCCCGGCAGATACCTATCCCAATCAGTCTCAGGTGATTCATACCATCGCCCAGCCTAACATCCTGGCCGTGCGCGCCGATGTGCCCGAGGAAGATGTCTACCAGATCACCAAGACGATGTACGCGAACCTGCCGTTTCTGAACAACATTCATCCGGCGACCAAGGCGATGGCGCTGGAGAAGGCGATTGCCGGACTGCCGATGCCATTGCATCCCGGCGCCGCTCGCTTCTACCGGGAGCAGGGCCTGAAAATTCCGGATCGGCTGATCGCCAAGTAAGTCGGTTGATTGTTGTCACCGCAGCCGGCTTCGGCCGGCTGCTGCTATTCCATACCGGCACCGCTGTCCCGAGGTGCCCTTGTGACAGGGGCTCACCGTGAGTCAGTCAGACCAGTCCAGGCACGACGACGAAACACCAGGCGACCTCGATAACATCCGTGATGAAGAGGCTGCCGAGGCCCATGAGCGCCTCGGCCACCCGGTCATTGGCCGTTGCATCTTTGCGCTGGCTCTGGTCATTGCCGTCATCCATCTCTACTTCAACAGTCTCTCGACGCTCTCGGAGCTGTGGACCTCGGGTCTTCATTTCGGGCTGTTTGGTCTGCTCTGTGCGCTGACGATCCCCATGGTGCGTGCGACGCGCCCGGGCACGCAAAGGCTGGTTTTCTGGGTTGACCTGGTGATGGGGCTGGCGGCACTGGGCTGTTCGTTCTATCTGATCGGGTTTGAGGACGCACTCTACGCCCGAGGCGTTAACTTCTCCACCGGCGACTGGGTGGTGTCCATCACTGCGGTCGTGCTGGTGCTCGAGTTTGCCCGACGCACGACCGGCTGGTTCATCCCGGTGCTGTGTATCATTTCGCTAAGCTACGTGGCCTGGTGGGGGCAGTATGTCGAGGGGTTGTTCAACTTTCCCGGCCTCACCTGGGAGACGGTCCTGTTCCGGTCTTTCATGGGCGGGCAGGGCATGCTCGGGTCGATTGCCCGAATCTCCTGGACCTATGTGTTCATGTTCATCCTGTTCGGGGCTTTTCTCGTCAAATCCGGTGCCGGTGATTTCATCGTCGCGCTCGCCCGTTGC
>JAWVWU010000544.1:0-2233 GCA_033723595.1 Marinobacter sp.
AACCGGCAGGTCGCCCGCTCACTGAACATTCCCCTGGAGGAACCCGAAGCGCTTGAACAATCGCTGCGGGACATCCTCAAGGCACTGCCCGGGAAGGAGTCACCATGATCCGTAAAAAGCAGAACAAGACCCTGGGCAGGCAGCTTCTCTGGCTCGGCGCGCTGCCGGCTATCGTGATGTTCGTCGTGTTGATGGGGTTTTTCACCTCGGCACGGCTGGATGATGCCCGGACCGACCTGTACAACAGCAACCAGACCCTCGCCGACAACCTCGCACCGGCGGTCGAATACGCGGTGGTATCCGGCAACGGTGACGCGCTCAAACAGATTATTGAGCGCTCACTGCGGCGCAGTAACGCCGAGTGGATTCGGGTCTCCGACATCGGCGGCACCCAGGTCGGTTTCGTATCCCGGGACGGTTCCGAGACCGCTCAAGACACCGACGGGACACAGGTCTTTGAATCCGACATCCTGCAGCAGCCGCTGAGCATGAACCGGGACGACCGCATGGACTGGTTCGAACCCGACTACA
This sequence comes from Marinobacter sp., assembly GCA_033723595.1. Lineage (GTDB taxonomy): Bacteria > Pseudomonadota > Gammaproteobacteria > Pseudomonadales > Oleiphilaceae > Marinobacter. The sequence goes on from JAWVWU010000544.1 coordinate 532, forward strand.
ACCTGGGCTCGGGTGCCATGCGCATCGGAACGGTGGAAGTCGGCGTATCCGAGGAACGCCTGGCCAGCCGCCGGGAGGACATCATCTGGACGTCCCTGGGCGTCGGGCTATCGCTGCTGATCTTCACGCTCATCGTGGTCAGCCGCATGCTGGATAACATCGTGGGACCGATTTACGGGCTGTCACAACGGGTCCGCGATCTCATCGACCGCCAGTATGAGCCCTCCCGTGGCACGCCGCCCAATGCGTCGGCTGAAATTGTCGAGCTTGACCAGAATCTCAATGCGCTGGCCAGCCATCTCGCCAACCTGCGCAGTGCTAACGAGGCAAGTCTCGAGCTGTCCGAGCACGCCCGGGAGCGTGCGGAAAGCGCCAACGTCGCCAAATCCGAATTCCTGGCGATCATGAGCCACGAGCTTCGTACGCCGCTCAACGGCGTTCTTGGCATGCTGCAACTGATCGCGGAAGAGCCCCTCTCGGACAACCAGAAGGATTATCTGACCACCGCCAGCCAGTCGACTGAGGATCTGCTGACGGTCATCAGCGACATCCTCGACTTTTCCCGGGTTGACCGCGGCAAGCTGGTGCTGGATTACGCCCGGTTTGACCTCCGGGACCTGATCAGCAACTGCTGCGCCAGTCATCGTCACCTGTCCGAACAGAACGGCTTGACCCTGTCCTGTGAGTTTACCGGCCAGTGGCCCACGCCAGCGTCAGAGGTTCTGGGCGACGCTCCCCGGCTGCGCCAGGTGCTGGCGTGCCTGCTGGACAACGCGATCAAGTTTACGGATGAGGGCAGTATTACGGTGACCTCTGACTGGCAGACTCTGGAGGATAACTGCGTGATCCTCACCTGCGAAGTCCGCGACTCGGGACGCGGCATGCCGGTGGAGCGGATGAAGGATGCCTTCAGCAGCTTTGGCCAGCTCGACAGTTCTCACACCCGTCAGCAAGGCGGCACCGGCATCGGGCTGGCACTGGTCCAGCGACTCGTTGAATTGATGGGCGGACACATCCGGGTTGAGACGGATATCGGCGCCGGCTCCTCGTTCAAGTTCGAGCTGCCGTTTGAATATGACGTTTCAACCGGCGCCGAACCGGAGCGCACAACAACGCCCGAACCTGCCATGAATCCGGGGCAAGACAAGGATCGGGCGCGGGCGCTGGTGGTGGAGGACAACCCGGTCAATCAACGGGTGGCGACCGCCCTGCTGACTCGATTGGGCTTCGAGACAGACTACGTTGAAAACGGTCAGCAGGCGGTCGACCGGGTACGCGCCAGCCATCGGGATTACGCGGTCATACTGATGGACTGCCAGATGCCGTTGATGGATGGTTACGAGGCTACCCGAACGATTCGTGACTGGGAAAACCTGACCTCCCGCTCCCCGACCCCCATCATCGCCTTGACCGCCGATGCATTGCCGGGCACCGAGATAGCGTGTCGAGAGGCCGGCATGAATGACTACATCTCAAAACCGGTGAGGAAGGAACGACTCAGGGATATCCTGAGCCGCTGGATAAAGCTCTGACAGGGTTGGCAGCCCCAATGCCGGCTGCCTGCCCGGTCCGTCTTAGTCGGACACGGCTTCGCGCATGGTCACGAACTCTTCCGCCGACGTCGGATGAACACCGAGCGTGCTGTCAAAATGGGCCTTGGTCGCCCCCGCCTTCATCGCGACAGCCAGTCCCTGGATGATCT
>JAWVWU010000545.1:0-2217 GCA_033723595.1 Marinobacter sp.
CGCTCCCGCTGTAAACGCAGCATGATCACCACATCCAGATCCCGGAGCCCGGTGCGCATGTCGTACTCAACCTTGCAGCCGAGACTCTCGATGTCCCGGGGCAGCAGCGTGCCGGGGGCAATCACCCGCACCTCCGCCACACCCAGGGTATTGAGCGCGGCAATCTGGGAACGGGCCACCCGCGAATGCAGGACATCCCCGACAATCGCCACCTTGAGACCCTCGAAGCCTCCCTTGTGCTGACGGATCGTCAGCATATCCAGCATCGCCTGGGTCGGATGCGCGTGGCGGCCGTCACCGGCATTGACGATGGCCACCCCCGGGGTCACGCTCTCAGCAATAAAGTGCGGAGCACCGCTCTGGGAATGACGTACCACGAACATGTCGCTGGCCATGGCTTCCAGATTCAGGAGCGTGTCCGACAGGGACTCACCCTTGGAGGTGGCCGAGGTATTGATGTCAAGATTCAGCACATCGGCTGACAGCCGCTTGGCCGCCAGCTCGAACGTACTCCGGGTACGGGTACTGGATTCGAAGAACAGGTTGACGACGGTGCGGCCCCGCAGCAGGGGTACTTTTTTGATGGTTCGTTCGCCGACTTCGATGAAGGAGTCGGCGGTATCCAGAATGTCGGTGAGCAATGGGCGTTGCAGCCCGTCGAGCGTCAGAAAATGTTTCAACTGGCCATCCCGGGTCAGTTGCAGGGCGGTGTCGGAGGTCGCAATGGCAGTCATGGGTGCTGTGACTCTCTGGTGTCGAAGACTATTGGCCGGTTTCCCGCAGTTCCAGTTTCAGTGGTTCCGGACCTTTCAGTTTCACGCGCTGGTGCGACTGCAGTGACAGGGTCCGGCCGACCACGTCGGGCTGAATCGGCAGTTCACGGGCACCCAGGTCGATCAGGGTGCAAAGAATGATACTCGCGGGCCGACCGTAGTCGAAGATTTCATTCATCGCCGCGCGGATCGTCCGACCGCTCATGATGACGTCGTCAATCAGGATGATGTCCCGATCCTCGGTTTCGAATGGCAGGTGAGACGGGCAGACCCGGGGATTCAGTCCTATGCGGCTGAAGTCATCCCGGTAGAAGGAAATGTCCAGTTCGCCAAACGGTTGCTCAAGGCCCAGCCGCTTGTTCATGGCATCAGCCAGCCAGACGCCGCCGGTGCGTATACCGATCAGCGCCGGGGACGTTATCTCACGCGCGGTAAGCTGCGCTCGCAGCCCCGCTTCCAGCTCGTTGAGCAGCTGATCCATATCCAGCAATGCGGTCATCGATCGTTTACCTCTGCGTCCGCTCGTCGTTAAGTTGTCCAAACCAGGTTTCAAGAATCAGCACAGCCGCCAGATCGTCCACACCGTGGCGGCCAAAATCGCGGTCACCACCGGCTGCCAGCACCGCACCCTTGGCCTCGAAACTGCTCAGCCGCTCATCCACCATGGCTACCGGCAGGTGGAAGCGTCCGTGCAGGCGTTTGCCGAACTTGCGGGCACGGGCACACATGTCGTTCTCGGTATCGTCCATATTCAGGGGCAGCCCGACGACCAGTTGATCCGGACGCCATTCCTCAATCAGTCGCTCAATCGCAACCCAGTCGGGAATGCCGTCACGCGCCGGTAGCATGGTAACCGGACGGCCCCGGCCCAGCAGTTCCTGGCCAAACGCCACGCCAATTCGGCGGGTGCCAAAATCGAACGCCAGCACCTGCCGCTGGCCAGGCTCACGCATGCCCCACCGTCTCACTGAGCTGATTGAGATCGACGCCAATGCGTTTGAGAACGGCTCCGTAGCGCTGCGCCCAGGGTGTATCGAACAGCAGGTCCGGCGTCGCCGGGCAGGTCAGCCAGGCATTGCTGGCCAGCTCCGTTTCCAGCTGTCCTTCGCCCCACCCGGCGTAGCCCAGCATGACGAGATAATGATCGGGCCCTTCACCGGCGGCAATCGCCGTCAGAATGTCCCGCGAGGTGGTAAGCTGGACACCACCGTCAACCGCTGCGGTATTCTGCCAGCGGGCCGAGGGGTCATGCAGCACAAAGCCACGCTCAGTCTGCACCGGCCCGCCGCTGTAAACCGGATCGGTGATGTTTTCGCTGTCCAGGTCTAGCTGGTTGAGAATATCGCCGAGACTGACCTCAAGGGGGCGATTGACCATCAGGCCCAGGGCCCCGTCCTCCGAATGTTCGCACAGATAGATCACACCACCCTGGAACTGGGGGTCA
>JAWVWU010000546.1:0-2210 GCA_033723595.1 Marinobacter sp.
CGACCCGCAGGATTCGCTGGGTCGTGTGCTCAATGCCTACAGACTGGCAAACCAGACCCGGCCGATTCGGGAGCGGTTACACGAAGCCATTCGGGCGCGTGACCCGGACGATCTGGATCGGATCGCGCTGCTGATGGGCCACCAGCGCAAGGAGCTGGTGGACTGGGCCTGCGAGCAGAACATCGTGAAAGAGGACGAGTGTGAGACGCTGCTGGAAGCGCTCACGGCGTTGTACGATGTGATTCGCGTGGATGCGTTCGATGCCGATGACATCAAGGCCATGGCAGAGTGCACCACGGGTCGCCGCAAGCCGGTGGAGCGCCCCTGAGGCGGATCAGTAAACCGAAATGTGGATGATCTGGCGATTCTGGTCGTCGATGATGAACTCATGGTTACCGATCCGGACGATTTCCCGCCGGATGCCAAACCGGCTGACCTGGCCGCGCTCGTACAGTGCCTGGTCGAGCCGGTCACCCGGCTGTAGCTCATCCAGTGCGGTGGCGCTGTCATTGCGCACGAGGGTCGGCGATTCGTCACTCGGCACTGGCAGCATCTGACCATTCTCCGGCTGGCTGGCCAGCCCGGCGGAACTGATCAGAGCCAGCCCGAGGCCGATCAGTCCGCGTGTTATCGTTCGAGTCATCTCATTTCCACTCCCGTTATCACCCGTTATCAGCCGTTATCAGCCCGTCACGCCGACTCCCGGTCGAGACCTGCGTCAGCGTCTGTCCACATAGCGATCCAGCACGGCGCGGACGCCGCTGAGGTAGCCGCCACCAAACAGGTTCAGGTGGTTCAGCAGATGATACAGATTATACAGATCCGCGCGCGTCGCCCAGTCGTTCCGGCACCCACTTGCCGCCATATAAGCGTCGTAAAAGGCCTGTGGAAAACCGCCAAAGAGCGTGGTCATCGCCAGTTCCGCTTCCGCCCAGCCGTAATGCGTGGCCGGATCCACCAGCACCGGCTCCCCCGACGGACCACAGTGGACGTTACCGCGCCACAGGTCGCCGTGAATCAGGCTGGGCGGTTGCGGAGGGATCCAGTCGCCCAGCCGGTCCGCCACCCGCTCAAGCTGACGCCGGTCGGCGCTATCGAGCAAGCCCGCATCCCGCGCCAGGCGGGTCTGATGGCCAAGCCGGGCCGCGGCGAAAAAATGGACACCATCCCCGAGCCGAGGGTTGGGTTGCGGCGTGAGCCCGCAGTAGTTGTCAGCATCAAATCCGAACGTCTCAGCGGTATGGTGATGCAACTGCGCCAACTGCTCGCCCAGATCCGACCAGTAGTCACCGGCCGGGGTGCCACTGAGCCATTCCAGCAACAGCATCTGATCCGTGACGGCGATCACCTCGGGCACCCTGACCGCCCCGGCGGCGCGCAGGGCGGTCAAACCGGCGGCTTCCGCTGCAAAGAAATCGGCGGGTGCCCGGTCATGACGTTTGCAGAACAGCTCGTGTCCATCCGTCAGCACCAGCCGGCTGGCCTCGCTGATACTGCCACCGCCAACCCCGTAACGTGCCCGAACGGGCGCATAGCCCCGGCTGTGTAACAGCTCATCAATGGCATCAGTCATGGCTACCTCCTGACAGCGCCCGGTCAGTCAGGCACGGGCCCCTGTGACGACTCTAGATGGTCCGCAAGCCGCCTTCAATCGCCTGCTCCAGCAGCCAGCGACGCAGTATCTGCAAGCTGCGTTCGTGGCGACGGCTGGTTTTCCAGGCGAAATAGAACTGATCGCCGGTTACCACGTGATGGCTGGGCAGGCGGACGAAATCATCGGCGTCTCCCCGGCCACTGAGCATGTAGTCGTTGGTCAGCGCAATGCCCTGGCCAAATCGCGCAGCCTCCAGCGCCAGCAGCATATGACTGAAATGCTGAACCCGGGCGCTGCCCGGTAGCGGCTCGCCGACGGTTTCGAACCAGGCCTGCCAGTCGCCACCGGCACGCTCGTAGATGCTGTGGGTCGACAGCAGCGGATAGGCGGCGATCTGCGAGGGTAACAGCACCGTATCCGGGGCGCCGGACAGGAGGTCATCCAGCCCTGATTCGCGGCTGATTTTTTGCCAGTAGGCGCGGCTGCAGACCGGAAACAGCCGCTCCCGATAGAGCAACTCATAGCTGAAGGCGGGCGAATCCGGCCGGATGGTGATAAAACAGTCCGCCACCCGGTCCGACAGGGTCGGATTCTCACTGCTCATTTCCAGGGCCAG
>JAWVWU010000547.1:0-2206 GCA_033723595.1 Marinobacter sp.
GCCATGCCGATCGCGGTTCCGGCGATGAGCGCTTCCGCCAACGGCGTATCCAGCACCCGTTTGAAGCCAAACCGCTCCTTGAGGCCGACCGTTGCCCGGAAAACACCACCGTTGGTCGCCACGTCCTCGCCGAGCACCACCACCGAGTCGTCATGCTCCATTTCCCAGGCCAGCGCCAGGTTGACGGCTTCCACCAGAGTGACGTCAGTCATTGCTCACCCCCACCCTGCACTGCGCGCCGGGACAACTGCTCCCGCTGCGGCTGCAGTGCCGCCGGGACGGTCGCAAACAGGCTGTCAATCATGGCCGTCGGCGGTTCCGGCGGCGTATCCAGATAGTCGGCGACGGCCGCGTCGACCCGGCTTTTGCAGTCCGCCAGCAAGCGCTGCTCCTGCGCCGGACTCCACAAGCCGGCCCGGTGCAGGTAGCCCTGGGTCCGTTTGACCCCTTCGCGAGCCCACGCGGCCTTGAGTTCGTCGGCATCCCGGTAGCGGGTGGAATCGTCGGCGGTGGTGTGATCCCCCAGGCGATAGGTCAGCGCCTCAATCACACTGGCACCCTTGCCGGACCGGGCCCGGGTAATGGCCTCACTCAGCGCATCGCTGATCGCAAAATAGTCGTTGCCGTCGACCATAACCGCCGGCAGGCCAGCCCCGATGGCCTTCTGCGCCATGGTTTGCGCACCCGACTGCAAGCGTCGGGGCGTGGAAATCGCCCACTGGTTGTTCTGGATAATAAACACCACCGGCAGTTGCCAGGCACCGGCCAGGTTCAGGCTCTCCAGGAAATCGCCCTTGGAGGTTGCGCCCTCGCCAACCGAGCAGACAACCACCCGGTGCTGATCCCGGATGCGGAACGCCGAAGCGACACCCACGGCATGACAACACTGGGTGGCAATGGGGACGGCGATCGGCAAGTCCTCAGGACAGTACGCAAAGGCACTGCCACGCTCATCACCGCCCCAGTACAGCAACAGCTCCGTGAGCGTGACACCTCGCAGGATCTGTGCGGCCTGGTCCCGATAATAGGGCACCAGAACATCGGCCGGGTCCAGGCATTGTCCGATCGCGGTGCCGATTACTTCGTGGCCGAGTACCGACGGATAGGTCCCACACTGGCCGGTACGCTGCAGGGCTATGGCCTTGGCGTCCAGAGTCCGGGTAAGCACCATGTTGCGGTAGGCTGCCAATAGACGTTCGGTGTCACGGGCCAGGGCCGGCAGGTCGTGCACTGGATTGCCCTGATCATCCAGGAAGCCGCGACTGAACACGGCAAAATCGTAGCGGTCTTTCATCCCGTTCTCCCTCACACCCCGTCAGTGGCCCGCTTGTGGCAGGCAGACGCTGGTGTCTGTCGGTGGTCGTTGCTCGTGTGGATCACACACGAAGGGGACTACTCTTTACGGTTTAGACCGCTATGACGGGAGATTCAAGTTTGATTGCCTGACGGAATAATCGCCAGTCAGGCCGGGTGAGTGCGGGCAGTTGGTGCCGCCCGCGGCGGGCAGAACGCCTCCGTGCGTTCGCCTGTGGGGCCTGGGGCCCCGTCGGATCGCAATCAGCTACCCTGGATACGGAAGCCCGCCTTGATCACGACCTGAAAGTGCCCGACCTTGCCATCCACCACGTGGCCACGGGTTTCCTGCACTTCGAACCATTCAATGTTCTTGACGCTCTTGCTGCACTCGGCCAATGCGTTGTTGATGGCATCTTCAATGCTGGTGGGCGACGAGCCGACTATTTCCACTTTTTTATAGACATGATGGTCAGACATCGATATCTCCTGGTTCCGTGTGAGTGTGGTGTCAGTATGGCACACCCACCCGGCGTGATTTCAAACAGGCCCGGTCAGTCGTGATCGGCTTTCCGGTAGCCGGTCAGCTCGATGTATCCTCTCCCCGTGGCACTGCCGGTCACCGTCGCCGGGCTTTCCCAGTAGGGGAACAGCCCCTGGTTCCAGTACTCTCCCGACCTTGTGGTGACGGTGACCGAGAGATTTTTCGACGGAATGTCGAGCTGCCAGCGATCGGGCACACGCCCCTGCTCGGTGTCCCGGAACCCGATGGGCGTCAGTGAAAGCTGGTCTGTGCTCAACGGCGTAACCTCACCGCCGGGACCGATCCAGGTGCCAGACCGGAACACCCGTTTGCCGGACCGCAGCCTGAACGCCATGACTGCAGCGCCGGAATCGAGATGCAGCCCCATCC
>JAWVWU010000548.1:0-2205 GCA_033723595.1 Marinobacter sp.
AGGGTCAGGCGTTGATGAGCCAGCTGATGGAGCGATGGCGTGAAATAGCAGAGCCGGTTGCGCCCCTGTTGCTTGGCGGCATACATGGCCTGGTCGGCGTTACTCAGCAATTGATGAACATCGTCAGAATCATCGGGGCAGAAGGTCACGCCAATGCTGGCCGAGATGTACAGTTGGTGGGGGTGAATCGCAAAGGGTTCGCTCAGCGTGGTGATGATCTGGTGGGCAACCCGCTCGGCATCGCCGGTATCGTTGATGTGCGTGAGAATGACCGTGAACTCATCACCGCCCAGCCGGGCCACCGAGTCTGATTCCCGTATGCAGCTCTGCACCCGCGCCGCCGCGGCGACCAACAGTTGATCACCGATGTGATGACCCAGCGAGTCGTTAATGTCTTTGAAGTGATCCAGGTCGATAAACAGCAGGGCAAGTCTGGACTGGTCCCGGTGAACGTTGCGGATCTCCTGTTCCAGGCGGTCATGGAACATGTAGCGGTTGGGCAGGTTGGTGAGGAAATCAAAATTGGCCTGCCGCCAGATCAGCTCGTCGGACCGCACCTTGTTGGTGATGTCCGAGGTCTGGGCGACATAGCGAATAATGGTGTCTTCGTCGTCACGAATGGCATTGATGGTGAGCCAGGCCGGAAAGACTTCGCCATTCCGGCGCCGGTTCCAGATTTCGCCCTGCCAGATGCCCTCGCGCTGGAGGTCGTTCCACATGGCCTCGTAGAAGGCCGGTTCGTGTCGGTTGGAGCGCAGCAGCGACGGGCTTTTCCCGCGGATGTCATCCAGCTGGTAGCCGGTGATCCGGGTGAAGGCCGGGTTGATGGCGATGATGCGGTTGTCGGCATCCGTGACCAGGGTGCCCTCGCTGCTGCTCTGGTAGATCATCGTCGCCAGATAGCGCTCTTCCTCGGCGCGCCGCCGTTCGATGGCAATGCCCACCAGGTTGGCGGCATTCTCGATCAGCGCAATTTCATGAGCGTCGGGCGCACTGGGCCGGGCGTGATAGATGGCAAAGGTTCCGAGCACTTCCCCATTGGCCGCCCGAACCGGTTCGGACCAGGCCGCTGCCAGGCCGGCAGCCAGGGCGACGTCCCGGTAGTCATCCCAGTACGGATGGCTGGCGATGTCGCTGACCACGACCCGCTCCCCGGTGTAGGCTGCAGTGCCGCACGAGCCCTGTCGGGGCCCAATGGCCGCACCGTGGATGGCGTTGTTGTAAAAGTCGGGCAGGCCGGGCGAGGCTGCGTTGAGCAGATGCTTGCCTTCCGCGTCCAGCAGCAGAATCGAGCAAATCATATCGGGGTGGCTGGACTGTATGCCGTCGATGACCTGATGCAGGATGTCTGACAGGCCCGCGCCCCGGGTCATCATTTCCAGCGCGGAGTTGCGAAGAGCATCCCTCAGTTCGGCCTGTTTGCGTGCGGTGATGTCCTCTGCCAGCGAGACCGCATAAAGCAATCTGCCCTCAGCGTCGCGGATGGCCCGGGCAGCGAGGTGGACGTCAACCGAGTGGCCATTGCGGTGGATAAAACGCTTGTCCAGGACGTACTCGTCCAGCTCGCCGGACAGGATGCGTTCAAACAGCCGCTGGTTCCGGGGCAGGTCGGCGGGGTGGGTCAGGTCGCTCCATTTCAGCCGGACCAGCTCCTGTCGGCTGTAGCCGAGCATGTTGCACAGCGCGTCGTTGACCTCAATCCAGCTCTGGTCGGGGCGGGTTGCGGCCATGCCCACCATGGAGCGTTCAAAGTAAGCACGGAAATGGGCTTCGCTGGTCTGCAGGGCAGCGAGTGCCGCCCGTCGCTCCTGCTCGATGTCAAAATTGGTCAGGGCGAAGCCCACGTCCCGGGCCATTTCAGCCAACAGGCTGACCGTCTCATCGTCGAAGAAATCGTCGGCGCCGTGATAGACACTCAGGACCGCAAAGGGTTTGCCACCGCGCTGGATCGGGAATGACCCAATGCTGCCCCAGCCCGCCTTGCGGGCGCGCTCGTGCCAGGGGGTGGTCATGGGGTTGGTGGTGAAATGATTGATGACAAAGGCCTGGCCCTCGCGCCAGGCTCGGGCGGCCGGGCCTCGTCCTTCGGGGCGATCGTCTTTCGCCGATATCAGAATATTGTCCAGATATTCCGTGTGCTCACCATAGGCGTCGGTCGGGACAATAGTCTCGGAGTCGGGGTCATGCTGGCCCACCCAGGCCATC
>JAWVWU010000549.1:0-2193 GCA_033723595.1 Marinobacter sp.
GAACGCCCGCAAGAAACAGTTGCTCAGCAAACTGTTTTCGGCCACCCGCGACCATCTGACCATCGTTCGCAACATCGAGAACATCATGGCCTGGATGGAACGAACAGATACCGCCATCTACAACGACGTTCGCCACGGCACCTTCCTGATTCCCCGGGTCGATCGCATCCTGGACCGGACCGCCATGCTCGCCAGTGCCCGCCAAAGCCCGACGACCATGCGCATCGTGGAAACCGAGGCCCCGAGTCACTTTATCACCCTGGACAGCAAGGAATGGGTGCCGGTATTCGAGCACCAGCCGGCAGCCGCCCTCAACTAACTGGCGCCAAAACAGGCTGCCAGACCACCCAGGGTCGGTTAAACTGTGCCCCGACGGTTATACTCTCGAGGAGACAGAGACGGCCATGGAGGCATCGGGGTACATGCATCGCCAGCGACTGGTCAACACGGTTGCCACGACCGACAGTGCGCGGACGCTGCAACACAGACTGATCGACTTCAACGAGTTTCGCCAACACCGCGCCCGGCATCCGCTGGCCAACACCCTGCCGTTGCTTGAGCAGTGGCAGGCCCAACGACTGAAGAACACCCATCTGGACCTGTACCAACACGCGGATTACCACAGTGGCCTGGCCTTTCTGCTGACCGACCTTTACGCCCCGGCCCGCATGACCCAACGGGACGACAATATCGACCGGATATTCCCGAAACTCATCCAGTGGCTGCCGGATCATCTGCTGGACACCCTGGCGGGCCTGGTCGACCTCAACCATCAGACCCAGCGCCTCGACCTGAGCCTGCTGGACACCCTGGCAGAACTGAACCTGGACCCGGCAAACCTGACCGGAGCAGACTACTGTCGAGCCTACCGGCAGCAGGGCATGGCCGATGAACGGGAGCGCCAGATTGCGCTGGTCGGTGAGGTAGGCCACTGCCTGGACCGGTATGTGCGCAGCCGCAGCCTGGGCTGGCTGCTCAGCGTCAGCCGGGGACCGGCCGATATGGCGGGGCTGGCCGATTTACACGGCTTCCTGCATCGGGGGTATCGGGCGTTCCAGTCAATGGCCGGGGTCGACGCTCTGATTGAACGGGTGGTCAGCCGGGAGCACATCGTCTACCAGCGCATCATGGCCGGTCATCCTTCCCCGTTCGACCTGGCGCAAGACAGCGCAGGCACAACGCTGATCTGAACCGGCGGCAGGCAATTCAACGCCCCCGGTCAGGCCTTGCCGGTGAGCTGATTCATCTGGTTCTCAATTTCCTGCTCAATGCGGGACTTGAATGGCCGCAGCAACAGCCCGAGTTCCAGGTGGGCGTGCAGCTCACGGTCCGTCACGGTCAACTGACCCTTGACCCCGCTGCGGCGAAAGCGCAGGACATCCCCTTCCCACTGATAGTCCACGTCGAACTCCCGCGACAGGTCCTCGGCCAGGGTTTCGGCAGCCTGGCGGGCATGGGCATGGTCCAGGGTATGGGCACGACGGACATCGATGGTAGACATGACAGACGGGTCTCGCTTGTGGTTAGTGGATGAGGCCACCCGGATGACTGGCGCCAACAGGCAGCGGCACTCCCGATGAAACACGGAAGCCGATGAAGCACGGAAGCAGCGGCAGGAGCCGCTTCTCGCGACAGTGTAAGTCATTAACCGGCCGGCGCAACCGTGTATGAGTCCAGCGCTGGTAGCCGAGAGCTTCCCCATTCTAACCGTAACCCAGGGTCCACCTCCCCCATTTGGGCGATACGAGCTGTCGCGGCCATTCGCTATCTTTTCCTCCGTTGATGTATCGATAAAGCGCAACGATGAGGGCCGCAACCCAGTGCCTGTCATCAAACTGCTTCATCGGAGCCGAGCCCCCATGCACGCACAGTGCTGCGCTCGACTTTCCGATCGCATCACACTCCGCCTGGACACCCAGTCGGTCTGATCAACCCGGCGAGCCATGACAAATCAGTGACTGGCCTCGTCACGCCACTCATGTCCATTCAACGTTTCCGGAACAACGTCAATAACCAGGAGTATTGAGCATGACCCGATGGACTTATATAAAGACAGTTCGCGGTCTGATGGCCTTGGGCTTTTTGTGCCTGTCATCAATCGCGGCTGCCTGCAATTTCTCCCCGAACGTGTTCTCAAATCTCGACTATGGATTGTACTGGTATGGCTACAGCGACAGCTGCGAGAAAGCCATC
>JAWVWU010000550.1:0-2192 GCA_033723595.1 Marinobacter sp.
GGGCCATTCTGGCAAAGATCCCACAAGTCAAAACCGAGTACTTGCGAGGCTTCGGAAAACGTTCGTTGGACAATGGCCCAGCTCTCGCCGGCGCTGCTCAGCATGCCGACCGACTGTGACCCCTGACCCGGAAAAATAAAGGCTGATTTCATAGTTGCGATCTTACCGTTATTGTCCATGTGCGGAGATTAGCCAATAGTACAAGGAAGCGGCTACCGACCGGCCGCCGGTCGGCTAGAGCAGCAGGTCGTCGAGACGCTCATTGATGCGGCGTGGCACTTCCAGCTGTACCTCACGGACCGCCTGCTCAATCGCTGACAGCATTGCCCGTTCGCTTGCGTTGCCGTGACTTTTGATAACCACCCCCTGCAAACCCAGAAGACTCGCACCGTTATGCCGGGCCGGGTCCATCAGCTTGAGCACGCGACCGAGTATCGGCCGAGCCAACCAGCCAACGAAGCGGCCATACAGGTTTCGGGTAAACGCCTGCTCCAGCATTTCAATCAGCAGACTGGCCACGCCTTCGCCGGTTTTCAACGCTACGTTACCGACAAACCCGTCGCACACCACGACGTCGGCGACGTCCCGGAACAGATCGCTGCCCTCGACATAGCCAATGTAGTTCAGGGTGTCACTCTGGGCCAGCATATGGGAGGCCAGACGGACCTGCTCGTTGCCCTTTATCTCTTCTTCACCCACGTTCAAGAGCGCCACCCTGGGTTCCGGAAGATCATTGACGGCAGTCGCCATCAGCGATCCCATCAAGGCATATTGATAGAGATTCTCGGCCGTCGCATCCACGTTGGCGCCCAGGTCAAGTACGTGACAGCGACCGCGCAGGGAGGGAATAAGCTTGGTAATGGCAGGACGTTCAATACCGGGGTACATACGCAGGATTGAGCGACCGAATACCATCAGCGCGCCCGTGTTACCGGCACTGACACAGCCCTGGGCCTCGCCATCGCGCACCAGCTGCAGCGCCACTGCCATGGAGGAGTTCTGCTTGTGCCGTAGCGCGTGTGAAGGGCGCTCGTTCATGCGCACCACATCGGTGGCCTCAACGAGGCGGATTCGCGGGTGTTCGGAACGCAACAAGGCCTTGAGCTCATTCTGGTTTCCCACCAGAATCAGACTCAAGGCCTCATTTCGACGAACGGCTTCCTGCGCTGCGGCAACTGCAACCGAGGGGCCCCGGTCGCCGCTCATCGCATCAATCGCAAGGGTGACCTCACTGATCACCGATCCGGCCGACACGACAGGCGCAGTCGCGCTCACTATTTACTCGTCGCGAGCTTCGATGACCTGCTTGCCACGGTAAAAACCGTCGGGAGATACATGGTGCCGACGATGAACTTCACCCGTGGTGGAATCGGTCGACAGAGTCGCCGCACTCAGAGCGTCGTGGGCACGACGCATGCCGCGCTTGGAGCGGGTCTTTCGGTTTTGCTGTACAGCCATGGTGTTACTCCTGACCTAAACTTCGTGCGTTCAAAAAATCCGAGTGGCAAGTCGGAAAACCCGCTCCGCCACTCCCGTTATCAATGCTTTTTCGGCTTGAGATCCGCCAGCACGCTGAACGGATTCTCTCGCTTTTCCTCGTCCGGAATCGGAGCGGAATCATCCGGTTCCAGCGCTTCCAGTGTCTCAGTCGCCGGACAGTCATCCCGCTCATGGAGCGGAAAGGGCGGTAGCACCAGTAGCAACTCGTCTTCGACCATGGACCAGAGATCAGCCCTGAAATCGTCCGTCAGAAAAGGCTCCAGCTCTCTCGGCAGTTGCTGGGCCTGCTCGTCACTGGTGACCAGTCCGAGCCTGAACCCGGATGCCAGCGTCACGTCCATCGGTCCCATGCATCGTTGACACTGCATGGTGACGGCCATCTCGATCTGCCCGGAGACAATCCGCCTGCGTTCGTCGTCTTTTCCGAAGGCCAGTTTAACCTGGCACGACTGCGATAACCCAGGCGTTTGCTCATCCCACAAACAATCGGCGAGCCGACTCATTCGCACCAGAGGGACTCGGCCCTCAAGCGAGCTTTCTTGCTCCGCTAGACGGAACGGATCGACAGATCTGGGCAACTCGGCGTTTGACATAGGCGCGCAATTTTAGGGACCTGGCGCCCCCCTGTCAAAGACTTCGTTGCAGCAGACCGCGCCCGGGCTCACAATTACGGGTTTGTACTCACGGACAAC
>JAWVWU010000551.1:0-2189 GCA_033723595.1 Marinobacter sp.
GCACCAGGTGGCCAGGCATTTCTGTTCTCCGCTTACCGGGCCAATTTCTGATGCGACGGGGGCAGGTGGGGTTTACGCTGATCGAATTGATCATGGTGATCATTCTGCTGGCGATTGTGGCCACGATTTCAGTGCGCTTCGTCGGCCTTTCGACCGGGAGTGCCATTGATACGGGAGCCCGTCAGCAGCGATCACTGGCCGGCGTTGTGATCAGTGAGCAGATTTCCAGAGCCCTGCGTACTGCGCTGCCAACCTCGGTAAGAACGAACGGGCCATGTATTGAGTGGATGCCAACAGTGGCCGCTTCCAATTACCTCAATTTGCCCCAGGGACCAACGCCGGACTCGTTCGATGCCGTTCCACTGGCCAATGGTGCCTCGGCCAACGGCCGAATCGTAGTCTATGGTTACGGCGGCAACCTCTACAGCCCGTCCAATCCCGGCCCCCTGTCGCCTCCGGCGACCCTGCCGGCGGGCACCGGACCGGTGACCGTTACCTTCGATGGTGGAGCAAGCCACCGCTTTACCGGGAATTCGCCGGAGCGCCGGTTTTACGTCGTTGATAACCCGATCAGCTTCTGTCAGTACGGTCGCTTTCTTTATCGGTATAAAAACTACGGGATTCAGAGCTCAATAGCGACGGGCCTGCCAACCGGTATGCCCGACCGTGAAGTGCTGGCTGCGACGTTGAAAGCCAACTCCGTGGTGTTCAAAGTAGTGCCTCCGACGCTGAAACGCGCGGCGGTGGTCTCCGTCGAGTTTGTTCTTGAGGATCCCGATTCCGGCGAATCAACGACGGTTCATCAGGAGGTGCAGATTCGCAATGTACCCTGAAGGGTTATCTGCCAGACAACAGGCCGGAGCTGGCTTGCCCATTGCGCTGTTTGTGATAACCGTGTTGTCGCTTCTGGTACTGGGTATGAGTCAACTGCTGGACAGCAGCGCCCAGTCTGTTGGTCTGCAGGTCCAGTCGCAGCGTGCGTTCCTGGCAGCCCAAAGCGGCGCCCAGACCGGGGTAGCGCTGGCGCTTGACAACAGCAGCTGTACCGCAGTGCCGTCATCGCTGACGTTCAGCGCTGATGGCTTGCAGTCCTGTGGAGCGCGGTTGAGTTGCACGTCACTGCAAGCCGACATTGATGGTAACTCCGACCCAGAGACGGTCTACACTCTGGTCAGCGAGGGTCGATGTGGCGCGGGTCAGGATTTTGCCAGCCGAACGGTTGAGGTAAGAGTACGATGAAACCGATGCTCAGCGTGGCGCTTGCGGTATTGAGTCTGTTCGCCCTATCGGCTCAGGCCGCCATTACGTTAACAGCCAACGGGGATGCCACGGGGCCTGTCATCATTAATGCCGGTGACACGATCGTCTTTGAGGTGCAGGCAACCAACTGTGCCAACGTGAAGGGCGCCAATTCGGCGTGGCGGGATAACTGGGTGAACGCGGGTCCGCCGGAGCAGGCGGTCTTTGGTACCAGCCCCTGCTCAGTGCCGAGCTTCGGGCGCAATGTCAGCTTCAATACCGCCGGAACCTACACGGTATCGTTTACCTCAGAATACTGTAGAAATTTGAAGGCGCCAGACTGTAAGGGCAGTGGCTGGCAGTTGGATCAGAGCGCCAGCATTAACGTGATTGTCAATAATACGACACCGCTTACGTGTTTTAACGACGCCTTCACCGATGCAGGGCTGAACCCGGACGACTGGGTTACATCGGTGTCCAAAGGGGCGTTCACACCTGGCATTGCCGGAAACGGCCGGCTTCGGATGACCCAGGCAGTCAGTAATCAGGCAACGGCAGCGACGTTGCAGCGGCAAATTCCGGGCGCGGACAACCTGGTGATCCTGCAGTTTGACTACTACGCCTACGGCGGTAACGGTGCCGATGGGCTGGCGGTGGTTCTGTCTGACGCGCTGATTACACCCCAACCTGGCAGTTACGGCGGTTCACTTGGCTATGCACAGCGCAACAATGGCGACGCTGGTTTTGCGGGCGGTTGGTTGGGCATCGGGCTGGACGAATTCGGCAACTTTTCCAATCCTACTGAGGGGCGGCGTGGCGGGCCCGGATTTCGTCGGGACTCCGTGACGATCCGCGGTGCCGCACCCGATTACCGGTATCTGGCCGGAACCGGCACGTTGAATCCCGGTATTGATCAGCCCAATACCAGCAATCCGTCTCCGCAGCGCTAC
>JAWVWU010000552.1:0-2189 GCA_033723595.1 Marinobacter sp.
CCCAGCATTTCGAAGAAGGTGTGATGGCGCGCGGTGTAGCCAACATTCTCCAGGTCGTTGTGCTTGCCGCCCGCCCGGACGCACTTCTGGGAGGACGTTGCCCGGCTGTAGTCGCGCTGCTCGCGGCCGAGGAACACGTCCTTGAACTGGTTCATGCCGGCGTTGGTGAAAAGCAGGGTGGGGTCGTCCGCCGGAATCAGCGAACTGCTTGGCACAATGGCATGACCTTGCTGTTTGAAATAGTCCAGAAACGCCTGTCGCAACTCTGCGGTTTTCATAACCCTGCCCTGATGAATCGATCCGTCTTTCGTTGAGATGAATTGTGTCGGATACAGCCCGCATATGCGGAGTAACACAGCGGGCTTACGGCACAGAGCGGCTACTCTAGCATAGCGCGCGGGGAGGAAAAACGAACTCCGCACCGTTTGCGACGAATCGGGTATACTTTGCCCGCCGTGACGCCCCCGGCATTCCAACCCACTGCCAGATTACGGAGCCCCCATGCCCCGCCGCTTCCACGAATCCGACGTTTTACCGGACCCGGCACCGCTGATCCGACGCCTGCTCGCCATGCTTTACGACGGCCTGATCTGCATTGCCCTGCTGATCGTGACGACCGGCGCCTACATGCTGATCGCCGCCCAGATCATCGGCACGGAGCGCTACCGGCAAATGGCGGAAGCCGGCAAGCTCAGTGGCGATCCCCTGCTCAGCTCGGTGTTGTTCATTGCCCTGTTTCTCTTTTTTGGCTACTTCTGGACCCGCACCGGACAAACCCTGGGGATGCAGGTCTGGCGAATTCGAATCGAGACACCGGATGGTCATTCGATCCGCTGGTCACAGGCGCTGCTGCGTTTCATGATGGGCTGGGTGAGCTGGTTCTGCGTTGGTCTGGGCTATCTCTGGATGCTCTGGGACGGCGCCCGGCTGACCTGGACCGACAAGTTTTCAGAGAGCATCGTGGTGTCGGTTCCCAAGCAGTCCTGAGCGTCGGCCCTGCGGGCAACCTGAAACCTGCCACCCCCAGCGGCGCGCTGTCTGCAGAAGGTACCAGGCGCCGCTAACCCGCCCGACGCATCAGTAGGGCGCCCACGGCGGCGTTGATGGCAATCGGTACGACAATCGCCAGCACCGGGCTGAAGCCGAACACCAGGCTCATGGGCCCCAGCAGGTCCTGCATGTATTTGAACAGTAGCCCGACAATCAGGCCGGTAAAAATGCGAAAACCCATGGTGGAGGTTCGCAGCGGTCCGAAAATGAACGAAATCGCCACCAGTACCATCACCGCCGTTGCCAGCGGCATAAGCAGTTTTTTCCAGAAAGCCAGCCAGTAGCGAGTCGACTGCAGTTCCTGATCGTCCAGGTAAGAGGCATAGGTGAACAGGCCAGTCATGGACAGGTTTTCCGGCGGCACTATTAACACACTCAACACCTCCGGTGTCAGCCCTGTTTCCCAGCGCAACTGCTGACGCTTGACCTGCCGTGTGCCGGATTCGCTCAACACCGTAGTGACCGGCTTCTCCAGCAGCCAGTAACCTTTCTGGTAAAGCGCCCTGGGCGCGTAGGTAGCTTTCGCCAGCCAATGGTCACCGTCGAACTCAAACAGCGACACGCCATGCAGAACACCGTTCGGCTGGACCGCATTCAGATGGATGAAGGTGTTGCCTTCCCGGTGCCATACGCCTGTGTCTGACGCCAGGTTCGGCGATGCCCCCTTGGCGACGGCTTTCTCGCTCTGGGCAATGCGCTCCAGAGGCGGCGCCACATACTCGCCCACCAGCACGCCAATCAACACCACAACCAGAGTTGGCTTCATGGCCGACCAGACAATCCGCTTGATCGAGATACCGGCCGCCCGCATCACTGTCAGCTCCGACGAGCTGGTCAACGAGCCCAGCCCGATCAGGCACCCCATGAAAGCGCCCAGCGGCAGGTAGTCATAAATTCGCCGCGGAATGGTCAGCAGCATGAACTCGAGGGCCT
Source organism: Marinobacter sp. (assembly GCA_033723595.1). Taxonomy (GTDB): domain Bacteria; phylum Pseudomonadota; class Gammaproteobacteria; order Pseudomonadales; family Oleiphilaceae; genus Marinobacter. The sequence continues at coordinate 1,984 of JAWVWU010000552.1, forward strand.
GCCAGGTCTGGTAGTCCCCCCGGGTGCCATCAAGCTCACCGATAAAGCCGAAGACGAAATCGAGCGACAGCACCACCACCATGACCAGGAACATGGCGCCGGCGACTGCCCGCATGATGTATCCGTCAAGCTTACGCATGGCGCTGACTCTCCCGGGCCAGACGACGACGGTAGAGCCAGGGCGGTCCGAAATTCAGCCACAGGCC
>JAWVWU010000553.1:0-2181 GCA_033723595.1 Marinobacter sp.
CCCCTGTTCCCCGGTGTCGAGGACTGGTTTGACGCCATCAACCGCTTTGCCAGCGACCAGGGCATCGCCCTGAGTCATTACATTGTCTCCAGCGGGCTGGAAGACATGATTCGCGGGACGCCGGTGGCAAAGCATTTCAAACAGATCTTTGGCTGCCGCTACCATTACGATGAAGCCACCGGCCACGCCAAATGGCCGGCCGTTGCCATCGACTACACCACCAAGACCCAATACCTGTTCCGCATCAACAAAGGCATTGAGAACAGCTGGGATAACCGCACCATCAACGAATACATCGAACCCCGGGATCGCCCCTTCCCTTTCGACCACATCATCTATTTCGGTGACGGCGATACCGACATTCCCGCCATGAAGATGGTCAAGACTCAGGGCGGATGCAGCCTCGCTGTCTTCGACGCCGGGAAGTGGGGCGAGCAAGGCACGCAGGAGAAGATCGAAAAGCTGATTTCGGAAGAACGCGCGAACTATGTGGTGCCGGGTAATTACACGACAGGCAGTCAGCTGGACGTGACGGTCAGAGGTATTCTCCGGCTTTATAAACGAAAATACGGCTAGACCCGGTACTGACCCGATAACGCCAGACAGGGACAGCCGGCCGTGCAGGACGACGTCGCGGGCGGAAATTGCCTGCCCACGTGTGCACGCGCCTGCCGTCTGGTCTATGGTTAGTCAGGTGACGAGGTCATCGATTCCGTCGTGCCTCGCACAAACCACCAGTCAGTCAATCGGGCGAAGTCCTCGTTTGCCGTTTTACAGGTGCCCCTCAAAGGCGCGCTCACGCGCCGGTTATTTCTGCTGTAGGTTGCATGGATGTGTTCTGCAGTCGTTGTGTTCACTGTCGGGCCGGCGCTCATCAGTCCTGATGATCCGGCCGCTCCCCTATCGCAGCCCGTGAATTTTTGACGGGGCTCTGTCCTATAACCGGCACCGCCTGTCTGGTATTCAAAGGATGAAATTCCCGGGTCGTCACGCTGTCAATGGGAATTGGCATTTATCAGGAAAGGAGATCGAATAATGCCTTACGCTGCAAAAATAGGTCATCTGGCAGAGTTCCAACAGGAATTGGTCGGTGAATGGGAAAATCAGACATTGGGAAAGGACAGTAACGGAAAATCGGTGGGTGGGGAGGATAATCCCCTGTCCTACAACATCATGCCGCTGCCCCAGGTCTGGGATGATGATGGTTATATCCTGAAAAATTTTACCTACACTGAACGGCTCAAATTCAACGACGACAATGACAAGAACACGCTGGCCATTGCCGCTGAAGCGCCTAACCGCGGTGGTCTGGTCACCCAGAACTGTCGCGCTGTGTTCTATGAGCAACAGGTCAGGTTTGCCGAGGGGCCTGCCAAAGGGAACGTCGTTCATGTCGAAAACGGTATGTGGTTGTGGCTGCCACGCTTCGTTCAGCAGGACGGGCCCTACCCGGATGACATTGATAAAGAGGCGGTCACCGACGCGCTGAGCCAGCCGGCGGACATGTCCATCGCCAAGCAGATCGCCGTGCCTCACGGCAATTCGATTCTCGCGATAGGTCGTTTTGATACCGTGCCCGACCCCAAGGGGAAAGGCACGTCACCCTGCCAGTCGACCCCAAGAATCAAGGGCGCTCCCGTGATTCCGGATGCGCCTTTTCCCTACCCGCTACCGGAGGATGCAATCGACAATGCCGCACCGTCGCCGTCACTAATCTCGGCTCTGAACGTGGACGAGCGCTACACAACGCTGCGGGACAGTCTGTCCGATTTCCAGAACCCCCATCCTGACCTGACGCAATGTCCGAACAGACCGTTGCAGGAGGCTGTCGCGCTTATCAAGCCCGACTTCTATATGCACTGGCAAGTCAATACACAGCCATTTCCGAACGACAGACTGGGCGGCATCGTCACGAATATTCCGTTCCAGGAACGGGTGTCGGATGTAACGGATTACGCCGCTGACTACTGGCTGCTCTACAAAGGGAAGAAAAAGTATCTGGCCTATACCCAGACGATTCTGATGGCCATGACGATCCGGAAGAAAGGCTGTCTTCAGGATGATCCGGGTAAGCGATACATTTTTCCGCATGTGACCTGCAATACCGTCACGTTCACCGGGTGATACACCGCCGGGGCGACTGAAAAAGCGCTCACGGCGTCTTCACCCCGCAAGGCAACA
>JAWVWU010000554.1:0-2177 GCA_033723595.1 Marinobacter sp.
CAATCCATGATGCCACGCCGCCTCTATATATTGCCGGTGCATGGCCGCCCGTTCCTGCCGGCCCAGGTACAGCCGGTGGTGGTCAATCAGCAGCCGTGGCATGAAACCCTCAAGCGGGTAGGCGAGACCGACCACCACACCTTGGGCTTGTGTTTTGTGGATAACGCCGAAGCCAACGATCCGGTGCCGGGCAGCGATGAGCTTGAAACCATGGGCTGCGCCGTCCGGGTTCACCACGCCCAGAGCGAGGATGGCAAAATCCAGTTTATCGCCCAGGGCATGCAGCGATTCCGGATCGTCCAGTGGCTCCGGCGCAAACCGCCGTACCTGGTCGAGGTCGAGTATCCGGAAGCGCCGGACGAGCCTCGCGAGGAGCTCAAGGCCTACACCCTCGCCATCATCAGTGCCATCAAGGAGCTGCTGCGCACGAATCCGCTCTATGGCGAGGAGGTGAAGCAGTATCTGTCCCGTTTTGGGCCGGAAGACAGCTCGCCGCTGGCCGATTTTGGCGCTTCAATGACCAGCGCCAAGGGGCCGGAACTGCAGGATATTCTCGATACCGTCCCACTGCTGCGGCGCATGGAAAAGGTCCTGTTGCTGATGCGCAAGGAGCAGGAGGTCGCGCGCCTGCAAGCGGAAATCAACGAAGAGGTGAACGACAAGGTCCAGAAACATCAGCGCGAGTTCTTCCTGCGCGAACAGCTGAAGGTCATTCAGCGGGAACTGGGCATCGCCAAGGACGACAAGACGGCCGACGCTGAGCGCTTCGAAGAACGAATGGCCGCGCTCTCGCCGCCCGAGCACGTGATGAGCCGGTTCCGCGACGAACTCCAGAAACTGCAGGTGCTGGAGCAGGGGTCACCGGAGTATGGCGTCACCCGCAACTACCTGGACTGGCTGACCAACGTGCCCTGGGGCCGTTATTCAGACGATCATTTCGATCTGGCCGAAGCCCGCCGTGTGCTCAACCGGGACCATGACGGACTGGAAGACGTGAAGGACCGGATTACCGAATTTCTGGCGGAAGGCTCGTTCAAGGGCGAGCTGTCCGGCTCCATTCTCCTTCTGGTCGGCCCGCCCGGTGTCGGCAAAACGTCCATTGGTCACTCCATCGCCGATGCCCTGGGCCGGAAGTTCTATCGCTTCAGCCTGGGCGGCATGCGTGACGAGGCTGAGATCAAGGGGCACCGCCGCACCTACATCGGCGCCATGCCCGGCAAGTTCGTGCAGGCGCTCAAGGACTCCGGGGTGTCCAACCCGGTCATCATGCTGGATGAAATCGACAAGATTGGCGCGTCGTTCCAGGGTGATCCGGCGTCGGCACTGCTGGAGACGCTGGACCCGGAACAGAACCGGGATTTCCTGGATCATTACCTGGACGTCCGCCTGGACCTGTCCAAGGTCCTGTTCATCTGCACGGCCAACCAGCTGGACACCATCCCGCGGCCGCTGCTGGATCGCATGGATACCATTCGCCTGTCCGGCTACATTGCCGAGGAGAAGCTGCAGATTGCCAAGCACCACCTGCTGCCGAAGCTGCTCAAGCGCACCGGCCTGCTCAAGAAACAGCTCAACATCACCGATGCCGCCCTCAAGCAGGTGATCGAGGGCTATGCCCGCGAGGCCGGCGTGCGCAGTCTGGAGAAGCAACTGCACAAGATTATCCGCAAGGGCGTGGTCAAACTGCTGGAAACTCCGGACACGCCAATCAAGGTCGGCGTCAGCGACGTCGCCGACTACCTTGGCCAGCCCTGGTTCCGCAAGGAAAAATCGATGAAAGGCATCGGGGTGGTCACCGGCCTGGCCTGGACGGCCATGGGTGGTGCCACTCTGAGCATTGAGGCATCACGGATACACAGCAGCCAGCGCGGTTTCAAACTGACCGGCCAACTGGGGGATGTGATGAAAGAGTCGGCGGAAATCGCCTACTCCTACATTTCGTCCAATCTCAAACGGCTCAAGGGCGACCCGGCATTTTTCGACAAGTCGTTCGTGCATCTTCACGTGCCGGAAGGCGCCACGCCGAAGGACGGTCCCAGTGCCGGGGTCACCATGGCAACCGCACTGCTGTCGATTGCCCGGCGCGAGGCGCCCCAGCCTAACCTTGCCATGACCGGTGAGCTGACCCTGACCGGGCAGGTGTTGCCGGTGGGCGGCATCCGCGAAAAAGTGATCGC
>JAWVWU010000555.1:0-2174 GCA_033723595.1 Marinobacter sp.
ACTGCAGGGCATGAACCCGTTCACCCTGTACTGGTCCGGCAAAATTCCTGCGTCGGTGTTCCTGTCCTCCTATCCGGCCGGACCGGATCAGCCTTCCCAGTGGGACATCATGTTCTACGACCTGGGCATGCTGGAAAAAACCCGTGAAATCTACAAGAAGTTCGGTCTGTTCTATGTCGGCCCGATCCAGCACGATGCCAACATCATCCACTCGAAGAAGCCGGTGAACAGCCTGGCGGACTTCAAGGGTATGAAAGTGCGTCTGCCTGGCGGCATGGTGGCTGAAGTATTCGAGAAGTTCGGCGTGGCCTCGGTCAGTCTGCCCGGCTCCGACATCTTCCCGGCCCTTGAGAAGGGCACCATCGACGCGGCGGACTATGTCGGTCCGGCGGTGAACTACGAACTGGGCTTCTCCCAGGTCACTGACAACATCATCATGGGACCTCCGGGCGTCATGTCGATCTACCAGCCGGTGGATCTGATGGACCTGACCGTCAACCTGCGGGCGTGGAACAAGCTGGATCCGAAACTGCAGAAAGTGGTTGAGGACGAGCTGCGAATCTACTCCCAGAAGCATTACCTGACCATCCAGAAACGCAACGTTGCAGCGCTTGAGAAGTTCAAGCAAGACGGCACCAAGATCTCCCGTCTGAGCCAGGAAGACCTGAAGGAATTCCGTAAAGCTGCCATTCCGATCTGGTACAAGTGGGCCAACAAGGATGAGGACGCCAGGGCGATCTTTGATATTCAGCTCAAGTACATGATGAACCCCATCGTGGGCTACGTGAGCCCGGAAGATATCAAGGGTATGGAGTAACTCCGGCCTGGTTTTTAAAACATCCTGACAGGGAGAGCTTGGCTCTCCCTGTTTTAATGGCAGAGGTAGTAAAAGCATGTCTGATTTAGAGGGCTTCGGCTTTGTAATGCCGCATTGGCTGTACTGGGGCTGGCTCGCGGTCATGCCGCTGATCATGATGGCGCTCGATCGACGGCAGATCAGAAAGCGGGGTGAAATCCCCGAGACTCATCCGGTCATGGGAGAGCTCCAGGCCGAAGAAGATCCGGTTATCCGGTACCACCTCAAAGGCAACTGGTTTATCCGGGCCATCGACTGGACCAGTGAAAAGTCCGGTGTGTTTGTGTCTTTCTGGACAGTCAACGCGGTCTGTTTCTATTTCTTCGAAGTGGTCATGCGTTACATCTTCAATATGCCGACCATCTGGGTGAGTGAGGCGAGCTTTCTGCTGCTGGGTATGCAATACCTGCTGGCGGGCGCATTTGCCATGCTGCACGGTGCCCACGTACGGGTCGACGTTATCTACAACTGGCTGCCCGAGCGTGGCCGTGTCGGAATGGACATATTTACATCCATGTTTTTCTTCATCTTCTCGCTGGCGCTGGTGATCACCTCCTGGACGTTCTTCATGAATTCCCTGTCCATGCACGAAACCACGGTTGAGACCTGGGGTATCCAATATTATCCGGTCAAGGCCATGATGTTTCTGGGGGCAGTCCTGCTGCTGCTGGCAGGCATTTCCAAGCTGATCAAAGACATCATGCTGTTTGTGCGCATGGGACAGGAGCGTTCAGCATGAGTACCGGTACTGTGAATTCCAGCAACTTCAACCCCACGCTGAGCAAGTTCGGCACCTGGCTGATGATCATCGCCACCGTGGCCTTCGGGTTCATGATTCTGGTCGAGATCATCAATATCCTGTTCTACGACCCCTACAGCGATGAATACTTCCTGTTCCACTTTGCCGGTAGCCTCTCGGACGTTTCGATCGGGCCATTGACCTATCTGATGTTCGGCTCGTTGCTGGTCCTGCTGATGATGGGTCTGCCGCTGGCCTTCGTGACCGGCGGTCTGGGCGTACTGTTCGTGTACCTGGTCGGTGACGGTCTGATGCTGAACATCATTCCCAGCCGCATCTTCCCGATGATGACCAACTCGGACCTAGCGGCGATCCCGCTGTTCATTTTCATGGCATCCATGCTCGAGCGAGCCGGACTGATCGAGGAGATGTTCAACGTCGTTTACAAATGGATGGGCGGCCTCAGCGGCGGTCTGGCAACGGCGACCATCATCGCCTCCACCATTCTGGCGGCCATGGTGGGCGTCATCGGTGCGGCGGTGGTGACCATGGGGATCATCGCATTGCCGGCCATGCTCA
>JAWVWU010000556.1:0-2173 GCA_033723595.1 Marinobacter sp.
CAGGCCGGTCACGGCGACACGGTGGTGTTGCGCAACCTCAATCTGACCCTGCTGCCGGGCACCCGGGTCGGGCTGCTCGGACCCAATGGCGCGGGCAAGTCCACGCTGATCGATGCCCTGCGAGGTCAGCAGTCCCTGTTGAGTGGCGAGCGTACCACCGGTGAGCACCTGGCTATTGGCTACTTTGCCCAGCACCAGTTGGAATCGCTGGACCTGGATGCCAGCCCGTTCCTGCATTTGCAACGTCTCTCGCCGACCGCGTCCGAACAGAAAATCCGTAATTTTCTTGGTGGATTCAATTTTCACGGTGACGAGGCACTGGCCGCGATCCGCAGTTTCTCCGGGGGTGAAAAGGCCCGCGTGGCGCTGGCTGTCATCGCCTGGCAACGGCCGAGTCTGTTGCTTCTGGATGAGCCCACCAACCACCTCGACCTGGAGATGCGCCAGGCGCTGACCATGGCTTTGCAGGACTTCGAAGGTGCGATCGTGGTGGTCTCGCACGACCGTCACCTGTTGCGCAACACCGTGGATGAGTTCTGGCTGGTCAATGGCGGCCAGGTGACCGACTATGACGGTGATCTTGACGACTACGAGCGCTGGCTGGCGGATCGGCGGGTCAGTGACACCGAGGCTCCGCGACGTCAGGTGCCGGAACCGGGCGCCGCCAGCTTAGCGGGCAGCGAACCGGCGGCAGAAAGTGCGGACGATCGCAAGGCCCGCAAACGGGCGGAGGCGGCTTTGCGGCAAAAGCTCAGCCCGTTCCGCAAGCGCCAGGAGTCCCTGGAGGGCAAGCTGGAATCCCTGCAACGACAGCTGTCGGATCTTGAGCGGGGCCTGGCCGATCCAACGCTCTACGAAGACAGTGGCAAGGCCCGTTTGCAGGCGCTGCTGGGCGAGCAGACCGATCTCAAGCGGCAGTTGGCGGAGGTGGAGGCAGACTGGCTCGAGGTCAGCGAAACCGTGGAAAATCTCGAGCTGGAGATGGGTTAGGGGTTCGTCAGCTCTCGACCGTAAGCTCAATGTCCTGGCGCTTGAGATACTCTTTCTCATTGTCCAGGTCGGCGCGTGTCAGCGGGCGATCAGCCAACCAGCCGGAGGGGAAGCGGATCAGCAGGCTGTGTTTGCCGGCGGTCAGCGTCATTTCCGGCGGCGCTTCCTGAACGCGTGGGTGCTGCAACAGGATGGCCAGCCGGGTTATGACGCACAGGTAACGCAGTCGTACCACGTCATCGTCCGCCAGTCCGTCAAAAATAGCCGGGGCAAATTTGCGCCGGTGACCCCGCACCAGGGTAGCGAGGTCGCGCTGGAACTGCTGGGTAAATCCGGGCAGGTCGGAGTAGCGCAACAGGTAGGCGCCGTGTTTGTGGTACTGGCTGTGGGAGATGGTCAGGCCAATTTCGTGCAGGCGGCAAGCCCACCGTAATACCTCCTCATCTGCCGGCGTGTCGATGGCCCAGGCGCTGGCCACCTGCCGGTACGCGGCAATCGCCGTTTCTTCCACCGCACGCGCATGATCCTGGTCCACGTGGTAACGCTCTTGCAGCGCCTGGATGGTGCGGTCCCGTACGTCCTCGTGCCGGATACGGCCGACAATGTCGTACAGCAGGCCCTCGCGCAACGCGCCTTCGGCGAACGTCAGATCGGCAATCGACAGCGACTCGAAGGCCGCGTACAGAATCGCAAAGCCCGCCGGGAAAATGCTTTGCCGGTCGGACCTCACGCCCAGTTCGCCGAGACGGCTGGTGTTGCCCATGTCGACCAGGCGACGACGCAACTCCTGCAGCGCCTTGAACGTGATGGTGCCGTCACTGATCTTCAGCGACGCCAGTGCGCCGGCGATCGCCTTGATCGACCCGGAAGAACCGACGGCACTGTGCCAGCCCAGGGTCCGGAACCGGTGGCGAATGTTGAGCAACTCCTGCGCGGCATGGGTGATTGCCCGATCCATCTGCCGCCGGCTGATCTTGCCGTCTGCGAAGTACAGGTTGCGAAAGGACACGCATCCCATGTGCAGGCTGTCGAGTTCCTGGGCTTCAAACCGTTCGCCGATGATGAACTCGGTGCTGCCGCCGCCAATGTCGATCACCAGGCGCCGGCCGGCGTCATCGGACAGGGTGTGGGAAACCCCAAGGTAAATCAGCCGGGCTTCCTCGCGCCCGGCAATGATTTCCAC
>JAWVWU010000557.1:0-2173 GCA_033723595.1 Marinobacter sp.
ATCATTTTGGTGAGCGTATGGTCGCGGTCGCGATCGCTGGGGGGCTGATTCAGGAGATACCGGCAGAGTTCGCCCACATAGCCGAACGTTGTGGCCCGGAAACGACGCACGTCGTCCCAGAATGCGCTGGCCGAAAAACGCCGCCGGATCGCAATCGCCGAGCCACCCGCCAGAACCGACCCCCAACACACGAGCAACGCCGTGCCGTGGTAAAACGGCAGTGTGCAATAAAGAACGTCGGTAGGCTCCATGTTGAGGGACATCAGACCGAATCCGCCGTAGGCCTTGATGAACTTGCGATGAGAGCCGGGAGCGGCTTTTGGGAGGCCCGTTGTACCCGAGGTGAACAGGTAGACAGCGGTGTCGCCGAGCGTCGGCGGCTCGTCCGGTTCCGGCGCCTTCCCGGGATAGGCGCTGACACGCTCGGCGAGATTGTCATAGCCTTCCGGCGCGTCGCCAAATCCGTTCAGGGTATTTTCGTCCGACAGGTACAGGTAGCGCGCGGGAAAGCCGTCGGGCAGGTCGCGGCGAATGCCCTCGACCGGCGCCAGGCACTCCTCACCAACGACCATCATCCGGGGGCGGATCAGGTTGATGCTGTGGGCCAGGACACTGCCCTTCTGGGCCGTATTGAGCATGGCGCAGGCCACACCCAGTTTGGCCGCGCCGGCCACCACAGCCAGCAGTTCCGGTCGGTTTTCGAGCATGACGGCAATGGCATCGCCCTTGCCCAGCCCCTGATCCTGAAAATAGCGTGCGATCCGGTTTGCCCACTGATTGAACTCGCCGTAGGTCAGTGAGCGGTCCTCGTAGAGGATGGCAGGTCGATCACCGTAGGCGTCAGCATTCCGCTCAATCAGCGTGCCGAGGGTCAGGGATTTAGCATCGTCTTTGATCGAGTAGTAATAGAGGCCCCTGGCAATGGCCGGGAACCGTCGCAGGACGCCTGGCAGGCTGCGAACAATATCGCCGGCAGAAATCGTATCCTGAGTCATGCTGGTATCCCGTCTGCGTTATCCCGGGTGGTCCGGGACCGGTTTTTGAGTCAGGGCGGCCGGCAGCGGCAGGGCTGTTTTGTCACTCAGTGGTCGTCAGGTTCACCGGTCAGCTCTATCAGCAGTTGATGCCGTCTGACCTGGTGCCCCTCGCTGACATGAACTGTCTGCACCTGTCCATCCCGGTCGGCCTTGATCGGATGTTCCATTTTCATGGCTTCCAGCACAACCAGCGTTTCGCCCTGCCGAACGGTGTCGCCCCCGGCAACGGTGACCGCGATGACAGCGCCGTCCATGGTGGCCTGAAGCCGGCCCGACCCTTTGCCTGCGCTTATCTGCGGTGGCTGGTGGGTGACATCGGTGACGCTCACCGAGCGGCCGGGCGGCAGCAAATATAGGTGATTGTGTCGGAGGTGATATTGGCAATAGTGACGAACACCCCTGTCGATGATGCCTACACGATCAGGCTGGTTGTCAAACACCGTCAGTGACCGGGTGTCACCGGCGCAGGTGACCGACCACTGTTGACCGGCCTGTCGAACCTGAAGTGTGTAGTCGGTGTCATCGACGGACAATCTCAGCGGGATCGCGGTGGCCGGATTGTTGCTCCAGCCAGCTTGCCCGGCTCCGGACAGGCAAAACAGGATAGCGGCCAGGGCGAGGTCATCGGTGCGTGCGATGGCCGGGCGGAGTGTCGGATCATCGGCAAATTCACGTTCAAGGAAGGCCGTGGTGGCTCGGCCTGCTCCGAATTGGGGGTGGGCGATCACCCGGCTGAGAAATGCCTGGTTGGTGGTCACACCGGCAATCACTGAATCCTCCAGCGACCGTATCAGACGCCGTCGGGCATCATCCCGGGTGTCACCCCAGGCAATGACTTTGGCCAGCATGGGGTCGTACCAGGGGCTGACGACATCCCCCGTGGTGACACCGGCATCCACCCGGATGCCGTTATTCAGCGCCGGCCGGAAGCAGGCCAGGGTGCCGGTCTGGGGCATGAAGTCCCGGGCCGGATCTTCCGCGTAAAGCCGGACCTCGATGGCATGCCCGTGGAGCATGATGTCCGACTGCTGCAAGGGCAGCGGCCGGCCCTCGGCGACCAGCAGTTGCCAGGCCACCAGATCCTGTCCGGTAATCAGCTCGGTCACCGGATGCTCGACCTGCAGGCGGGTGTTCAT
>JAWVWU010000558.1:0-2169 GCA_033723595.1 Marinobacter sp.
CTTCAACCTGCGCCCGCAAGCCCGGTTTCAGGATGGCGTGCCCATCACCGCGGACGACGTTGCCTTTACCTTCAAACTGCTGACCACCGAGGGCCACCCGCTCTATCGCAATTACTATGCGGATGTTTCGAAAGTCACCGTCATCAACAAGCACCGTATCCGCTTTGATTTCGGCCAGACCAATAACCGGGAACTGCCCCTGATTCTCGGGCAACTGCCGGTGCTGCCGAAACATTACTGGAAGGACCATGACTTCAAGGACAGCGGCCTGGACCGACCCGTCGGCAGCGGCCCCTATCGGGTTGATGAATTCGAAGCCGGCCGTTCGGTCACCTACACCCGCGTCAAGGACTACTGGGCCAAAGACCTGCCCGTCCGCAAGGGACGCTACAATTTCGATCACATCCGCTACGATTATTACACCGATGACACGGTTGCGCTGGAAGCCTTTAAAGCCGGCAATTATGACTTCCGGCTCGAATCGTCCGCCAAAAACTGGGCAACCGCCTATGACGGCGATCAGTTCAAGAACGGCAAAGCCAGAACCGAAGCGCTCGAACATGAACGTCCGGTGGGCATGCAGGGCTTTGTCTTCAACACCCGACGCCCCCAGTTCCAGGATCGCCTGGTGCGTCAGGCCATCGGCTACGCCTTCGACTTTGACTGGGCCAACCGGAATCTGTTCTACAACCAGTACAAGCGAACCCACAGCTATTTCGAGAACAGCGAACTGGCCTCCTCCGGGTTGCCGACAGGCAAAGAGCTCGCCATTCTGAACCGCTTCAAGGACGAGCTGCCGCCGGCGATATTCACCGAGCCCAACACGGTGCCTACGACCACAGGCGACCACTCGCTCCGCGATAACCTGCGCACGGCCGTGGGACTGCTGAAAAAAGCGGGATATGGATTCAAGGATGGCAAAATGACCAACCTGAAGACTGGCGAACCGCTCAGCTTTGAAATCCTGCTGGCCCAGAAAAATTTTGAACGCATCGTACTGCCCTTCAAGAGCAACCTGGAGAAGATCGGCATAGATGTTTCGGTTCGGCTGGTGGATACAAACCAGTTTATTCAGCGCGTCCGTAACTTTGACTTTGACATGATCACCCAGGTCATTCCCGAGTCAGACTCGCCCGGAAATGAACAGCGGGAATACTGGATGTCCGACACAGCGGACGTAAAGGGTTCACGCAACTATATGGGCGTCCGGGACCCGGTGGTCGACAAGCTGGTCAGCTTGCTGATCCAGTCACCGGACCGGGAAGCCCTGGTCGCGCGGGTACGCGCACTCGACCGGGTACTGCTCTACGGCCACTATGTCGTGCCACAGTGGTACCTCAACGTGGATCGTATCGCCTACTGGAACAAACTCGAGCGGCCGGACGTTGTGCCGAAGAAAGGCGTGGACCTGGCTGACTGGTGGGTAAAGCGCTGATTACCACAACGGATATTCCAAGACCGATCCGGGAGCAGTTCTGACCCATGGGCGCATACATACTTCGGCGTTTATTACTGATCATCCCGACACTGATCGGTATCATGCTGCTGAATTTTGTGATCGTCCAGGCCGCGCCGGGCGGGCCGATCGAGCAGGTGCTGGCGGAGATGCAGGGGCACGGCGGCGCGGCCATCAGCCGTGCCACTGGCGGCGGTGGCGGCGCTGAGGTGTCGTCCGGGTCAGCCGATTCGCGCAGCGCCCGCGGCATTCCGCAGGATCTGCTCGATGACCTGAACAAACAGTACGGCTTCGATAAGCCGGCGCCGGAGCGTTTCCTCAAAATGCTCGGCGACTACGCCACCTTCAACTTCGGTGATTCCTTCTTCCGGGATCGTTCGGTGATCGATCTGATCATCGACAAGATGCCGGTGTCGATTTCCCTGGGCCTCTGGTCGACGCTGCTGATTTACTTCATTTCGATACCGCTGGGCATTCGCAAGGCGGTTTATGACGGTTCCCGCTTCGATGTCTGGTCCAGTTCGGTCATTGTCGTCGGCTACGCCATCCCGGGCTTCCTGTTCGCCATCCTGCTGATCGTGTTGTTCGCCGGTGGCAGTTACTTTGACTGGTTCCCCCTCCGTGGGCTCACCTCCCAGGGGTTTGACCAGATGACCTGGTACCAGAAGGTCGGCGACTACGCCTGGCATCTGGTGCTTCCCGTAACCGCCAAC
>JAWVWU010000559.1:0-2166 GCA_033723595.1 Marinobacter sp.
GATTAAACGGTATCAGATTGATTTTACATGGCAAGCCGCGCAACAGAACAGCCAGTTCACGGGCGTGTTCGGGCTTGTCGTTCATACCCTCGATCACCGTGTACTCAATGGTTACCTTGCGCTTGTCTGGCAACCGTGCGAGGTAACGCCGGGTTGCAGCGAGCAACTCGGCAATCGGGTATTTTTTATTCAACGGAACCAACTGGTTCCGGAGTTCATCATTCGGTGCATGAAGCGAAATTGCCAGTGAAACATCAGTAACCTCACCAAGCCGGTCCAGAGCCGGAACGACCCCAGAGGTACTAAGTGTAACGCGACGCTTCGAAATGCCGTAAGCCAGATCTTCCATCATCAGATCCATGGCATCGACGACATTATCGAAATTGAGCAGCGGTTCGCCCATGCCCATCATGACCACGTTGGTAATCGGACGGTCCGGACCCGGCTCAAACGGCATGAACGCCTTGCGCGCCACCCACACCTGGCCGATGATTTCCGCGGCGGTCAGGTTGCGGTTGAACCCGCGCTTGCCCGTAGAGCAAAACGTGCAGTCAAGGCTGCAGCCAATCTGCGAGGACACACACAGCGTGCCGCGCTGACCATCCGGAATCAGTACCGTTTCGATACTGTTACCGCTGTCCATGCGCATGACCCATTTGCGGGTGCCGTCTTTGGACGTTTCGTCGAACACCACTTCCGGCCCACGGATTTCAGCCACGTCCTTGAGGCGATCACGGAGTGCCTTGCTCATGTTGGTCATCTGATCGAAGTCATCGGCGCCGCGCTGATGAATCCACTGCAGCACCTGGGTCGCCCGGAATCGCTTCTCGCCGAGAGACTCAAAGAAAGCCTCGAGCCGGGCCTTGGGCATTCCCAGCAGATTGGTTTTCGGAGCGGGGGCGGTCATGGCAAAACCTCAATCGGAAAATCAATGGCTGAATAACCGGCGAAGACTGTCGCTGCGCCGGTCATCAGACCGGGTAAATCAGCCGCGCGGGCAGATTTCGTTGTCGTTGAAGAAGTAGGCGATTTCACGCTCCGCCGAGGCCGCTGAATCGGAGCCGTGAACAGCGTTGGCATCGATGGAGGTCGCGAAGTCAGCGCGGATGGTACCGGCGTCTGCTTCCTTCGGATTGGTCGCGCCCATCAGATCACGGTTCTTCAGAATCGCGCCCTCACCTTCAAGTACCTGAACCACAACCGGGCCGGACGTCATGAAGGCAACCAGGTCTGCGAAAAACGGGCGCTCCTTGTGCTCGGCGTAGAAGCCTTCAGCCTGCTCCTGAGTCAGGTGCATCATTTTGGATGCAACAATGGCCAGGCCGGCCTTCTCAAAGCGGCTGTAGATCTCGCCGATCACGTTTTTGGCAACCGCATCGGGCTTGATAATGGACAACGTGCGCTCGTTCGACATGGTTTTTCTCCAGTTGGTTTCAGAGTAGAAATTCAGACACGCGATTATACGCAGTCGGGCGTCAACTTCCTACCAATGGAGACGGTTCAGGCAACCGTGCGACGAACCGAGCGCAGACGGGTCACCGCCTCAATGATCTGTGAGACGGCAAATTCGATTTCTTCGGACGTGGTAAAGCGGCCCAGGGAGAAGCGCAGAGAGCGATGGGCCTGCTGATCCGTCAGGCCGATTCCCTTGAGGACATACGAGGGCGACAGCGTGGCGGACGCGCAGGCGGAACCGGATGACACCGCCAGTTCCCGCAACCCGAGCATCAGCGATTCCGCTTCAACACCTTCAAACCCCAGGTTCACAATACCCGGAACCCGGTCACCCCCGTCACCATTGACCGACACACCGGTCAGCGACGCCAGGCCGGTTATCAGTTGTTCGCGAAGTGATTCAAGGCGGGCCTGCTCTTCCTCAAGCGCGGCGGCCGCCAGTTCAAATGCGTGACCCATACCCACGATCTGATGCGTTGGCAGCGTGCCGGAGCGCATACCCCTCTCGTGACCACCACCGTGAATCATGGCATCCAGCCGCACGTCCGGTGACCGACGGATATAAAGCGCACCGATCCCCTTGGGGCCATAGACCTTGTGCCCCGAGAGAGACATCAGGTCAACCGGCATTTCGGTGACATCGATGCGGGTCTTGCCGGCGGCCTGGGCGGCGTCGACGTGAAACAGCACGCCGCGTTCGCGCAACAGCGC
>JAWVWU010000560.1:0-2163 GCA_033723595.1 Marinobacter sp.
CCTGATTGCCTGGCAGGTGATTATTTCCGTTGGCACGCTGCTGGCCGCCATCAGCCTCAACACACCGGCGGCCACGTCGGCAGCGCTGTTCTATCTGCTCAATACCACCTGGGTGGTCGGTGGCCTGTTCCTGGTGGCTGACCTGATCGCTAATCAGCGCGGCGCCGTGGGTGATGAGATTGTGACCGCCCCGCGCATGCACAACCGCACGCTGCTGAGTGTTCTGTTCATGCTCGGCGCCACGGCCGCCGCCGGGCTGCCCCCGCTGAGCGGCTTTTTTGCCAAACTCCAGATTCTGATTGCGGCCAGCGACGGCCCGAGGATGACCTGGCTCTGGACCGTGGTGCTGGTGGGCAGCTTCTTCACGCTGGTGGCCTACAGCCGTGCCGGCAGCATTGTGTTCTGGCGTAACAACGAGGGCCACGTGGAAGACCACGGCAAACTGTCTCTGCCGGTGTCGGTTGCCGCCGGTGCCCTGGTGTCCATGAGCATCGTGATTGTTGTTCTGGCTGGCCCGATTAACCGCTATGCCGATGCCACCGCCGCGCAGCTTCACAATCCGGCCGGGTACATCAGTATTCTCAATACACCAATGGCAGGAGAACCCCAGCCATGAAAGCGGTATACGGAGCACCAAGGCCATTGCTCAGCCTGCTGCTTTTGCTGGTGTGGCTGCTACTCAGTTCCAGTCTGTCCGCTGGCAATATCCTGCTCGGTCTGGTGTTGGCGTGGATCATCCCGCTTCTGACGCGGACCTTGTGGGCCGATGAGCCGGCCATTCGCAAACCCTGGCGAATCTTCGCCTACCTTCGCCGGTTGCTCTGGGACATTTTTCTGGCCAACCTGACCGTCGCACGACTGGTACTCATGCCCGGCCGTCAGCCGCAGCCGGCGTTCGTATCCTATCCATTGAGCCTTGAGCATCCGTTGGCCATTACCATCCTTGCCAGCACCATCACGCTCACCCCAGGCACCGTCAGCGCCGACATCAGCGAAGACAGTAAGCTGCTGCTTATTCACGTACTCGACGCCGAGGACGACGAGACCGTGATCAACGGCATCCGGGAACGCTACGAAAAACCCCTGCAGGAGATGTTTCCATGATCGATATCGCCCTGCCGCTCACGATTGGTCTGGTCACGCTGGCCGTCATACTCAACGTGTACCGCCTGATACGCGGCCCCCACGCCCCTGACCGGGTATTGGCACTGGACACGCTCTACATCAACGCCATCGCCCTGATCGTGTTGCTGGGCATTGTTCTGGGCACGCGTATTTACCTGGAGGCAGCCCTGCTGATCGCCGTCATGGGCTTTGTCAGCACCGTGGCGCTGGCCAAATACCTCAAACGGGGCAGCGTCATTGAATAGCGGCGACAACGGCCGGCCATGTAAGTCGGCCCACACGACCGGCGACACGGCTGCGGCCTGTCACGTTCACGAATCATTGCTCGGGAGACACTGCGAATGAGTCCTGTCACGGAAGCCCTTGTTTCGATACTGCTGGTCACGGGCGGGCTGTTTACCCTGATCGGTGCGATTGGCCTGGTCCGGCTGCCCGATTTCTTCACCCGGCTGCATGCGCCCACCAAGGCGACCACGCTGGGCGTTGGCAGCGTGGTTCTGGGTTCAATGGTGTTTTTCAGCCATCATCCCCAGGGCGCGGGCAGCTCGGAGATATTGATCATGCTGTTTCTCTTCATCACCGCGCCGGTCAGTGCCAACTTTCTGGCCAAGGCTGCGATGCACCTGAAAGTGCCGGCCGCCGACAAAACCCGTGGCCGACCCTGGGAGCAATGATGCCCCCAGGGATCCGCAACATTGTCATTTTAATCCCACGGGTTTGACGTATAGTAGGCGGTCCAAATTCGAGGAGCGCGTTATGCTGAAAGTAAACGATTATTTTGATGGCAAGGCCAGATCCATTTCTTTCCAGACTTCCACCCTGCCTGCCACCGTGGGCGTTATCAGTCCCGGCGAGTATGAGTTCGGCACCAGCAAGAAAGAAACCATGACCGTGGTCAGCGGTGCATTGACCGTGCTGTTGCCGGGCATGCAGGACTGGATGACCTACGGTGCCGGGGAAGGCTTCGAAGTGGCCGGTCAGGCCAGCTTCAAAGTCAAAACAGACATCGATACCGCCTATCTCTGCACCTACGAGTAA
>JAWVWU010000561.1:0-2159 GCA_033723595.1 Marinobacter sp.
ACCAATTGAAAGACCCGATGTTCCGCCGGAGAAGCGGCCGTCCGTGAGCAGGGCGCAGTGCTTGCCCAGCCCTTTGGATTTGAGGTAGCTGGTTGGATAGAGCATTTCCTGCATGCCCGGCCCGCCCTTGGGTCCCTCGTACCGGATAACCACGACCTCGCCTTCCTGGACCTCATCATTGAGAATGCCGGTTACCGCGGTATCCTGGCTTTCAAATACCCGGGCCGGTCCCTCAAAGACGAAAATGCTTTCATCCACGCCGGCGGTCTTGACCACGCAGCCGTCCAGCGCAATGTTCCCGAACAGAACAGCCAGCCCGCCCTCGGCCGAATAGGCGTGCTCTGCGCTGCGGATGCAGCCGTTTTCACGGTCGCCGTCCAGTGACGGCCAGCGGGTGTTCTGGCTGAATGCCGTTTGGGTCGGGATGCCTGCGGGTCCGGCCTTGTAGAACTCCACGACCTCCGGGGTCGGCTTGCGCATGATGTCCCAGGTTTCGAGTGCCTCGGCCAGCGTTCGGGTGTGCACCGTCGGCAGGTCGGTATTGATCAGTCCCGCCCGGTCCAGTTCGCCGAGAATGCCCATGATCCCGCCGGCGCGGTGGACATCTTCCATGTGATATTTCGGCGAGTTGGGGGCTACCTTGCACAGCTGTGGAATTTTACGGGAGAGCTGGTCAATCTCATTCAGCGTGAACGGAACGCCGCCTTCCTGGGCTGCTGCCAGCAGATGCAGGATGGTGTTGGTGGAGCCGCCCATCGCGACATCCAATACCATGGCGTTCTCGAAGGACGCCATGGAGGCAATGCTCAGGGGCAGTACGCTGGCATCGTCCTGCTCGTAATAACGTTTGGCATTCTCCACAATCTGGCGGCCGGCTTTGAGAAACAGGGCCTCGCGATCGGCATGAGTGGCCAGCATGGAGCCATTGCCGGGCAAGGCCAGGCCAATGGCTTCGGTCAGACAGTTCATGGAATTCGCGGTAAACATGCCGGAGCACGAACCACAGGTGGGGCAGGCACTGCGCTCGTATTCCTCGACCTCTTCGTCGCTGGCGTTGGGGTCTGCTGCAATCACCATGGCATCGACCAGGTCCAGCTTGTGCTCGGACAGTTTGGTCTTGCCGGCTTCCATCGGACCGCCGGACACGAAGATCACCGGAATATTCAGGCGCATGGCCGCCATCAGCATGCCCGGGGTGATTTTGTCGCAGTTGGAAATACAGACCAGGGCGTCGGCACAATGGGCGTTCACCATGTATTCGACCGAGTCAGCGATAATTTCCCGGGACGGCAGCGAGTAAAGCATGCCGTCATGCCCCATGGCGATACCGTCGTCCACGGCAATGGTGTTGAATTCCTTGGCAACGCCGCCAGCGGCTTCAATTTCGCGGCAGACCAGTTGGCCCAGGTCCTTAAGGTGAACATGGCCCGGCACAAACTGGGTAAACGAGTTGGCAACGGCAATGATGGGCTTGCCGAAATCATCATTTTTCATGCCGGTGGCGCGCCAAAGTGCACGCGCTCCGGCCATATTGCGGCCTGCGGTCGATGTCCGCGAACGATACTGGGGCATGGCTTTCGAGTCTCTTGTCAGCTAGTCAGCGATGGAACAAAGCGGAAAGCATACCAGATTAAGCGGCATTCGCATGGTTGTTTCCCCGGCCCGAGGTTACACTTGGTTGCAAAGTGTCCGATCCGCTGTGTTGACGTTTCATTCCGCCCGGGCGGACGGCGTGCGTGATGTGATGTGCCGGGTTTCCAGACAGGTTGAGGAGAATGCCTATGGCTGGCCGAGAAAGCCTGCCCCTGAGTCAACTGAAAAAGCTACAGCCGCTCAATCGCCTGACAGACGATCAGCTTGTGCTGCTTGCCCATCGGGCCGAGCGACGGCAATACGCACCGGGCCAGAAAATTGCCCGGCGAGGTGTACGCGATGGCCTGGATTATTATCTGCTGCAGGGCGCGGTTGAGCTCACAGCCGCCGATGGCCGCAGCTCAAGCATCGAATCCGGTACCGAAAAGGCGTTGAATGCCATTGCCAAATTGCAACCGCGAATCTATGACGTCACGGCGACCCGGCCCAGCGAATTTCTGGTCATCGAGCAGGACGTGCTGGTGCAGTTGCTGCGCTCTGCCCCTGTCCAGCAGGTGGAAATGGAT
>JAWVWU010000562.1:0-2157 GCA_033723595.1 Marinobacter sp.
GGCGTCATTGAGTCGGGTCTCGGAAAGGTTGGCCTGTTCGCGCGCCAGCTGTCCGGAAAGGGACTGGTAGTGCTCGGCGGCGGATCGGTAGGCATCAAGCGCCTGCTGTTGATGGCCCATTTGTTCAAACACAAATCCCCGGGCGTAAGGCACCTGTTGCAGCCAGGGCGTAAACAGCGGGCGCCGCTGGAGTGTGTCAAGTGCCCGCAGCGCAAGGCCGAAATCCCGGTCCTGAGCGGCCGCAACGGCAAAATGAAACAGGGCCTCATCGGCAAATACGCTGTCCAGGCGGATTTTCGCCAGCACGGCTCTCGCCTGTGTCTCGTCGCCGGCTTCCAGCTGGAGCTGGCCAACCGTGAGCAGGGTGCGATCCCTGAGTGCCTGTCGCTCGGCAGTGTCGTTTCGGTCCGGCTGCCGGTCGAGGGTTTGCGCAAGCTGCTCCGCCAGAACGGTCAGACCGTCGATTGCCGGTGCCCGCTGACCATCGGTGACCTGTCGAATGGCCCGATTGTAACGAAGATAGGCTCCCCAGAGGTTGTCGTCCGGCATCTTGGCGAGCCATTCTGACACCCCGGGCTGGCCGGTCTTCAGAGCCAGCTGTCCGCGCAGATAAAGCCATTCCGGGTACAGCCCGGGGGCCTCCTCGGCGAGTGCGTCTGGCTCGACATGGGCCAGCGCCCCGTTGGCGCCGGCAGTATCTTCTTCGAGATAGAGTACCTTGCCCAGGTAAAACCAGGCCTGGTTGCGGCGGGATGAAGATACCTGCCCGTCCAGCATCGATTCGAATAGCGCCCTGGCCTCCCGGGTCATGCCGTAGGCCAGCATCAGTCCACCCTCCACCAGCTCTGGATTGGCGCCGTGCCCGGTAATGCCGCCTCGCGCATCGGCCACACTGAGACGACTGAGCGCCTCGAACGCATTACCCTGGTAATACTCATAGAGCACGGTACCGTAGGCCAGGTCCCGCACCCTCTGGGGTGTCTCCGGTTCGGTCGCACCGGCACTGCCGACAGCCAGCGCGCCAGACGCCAGCCATAGCCAGAGCAACGGCCGGGCAGTCAGACGCAGTGCCCGCAGAGACGGTTGGTTCAGGAAAGACACGGGACCGCTTACTCCCACTCAACCAGTCGGACGTCGGGCTGATAATCGGACGACTGATCCTTTATGCGCAACTCCAGGGACTTGGTGTCGGTTCCTTTGTCAATCTGTAGAGTGGCGGCTTTTTTGTAAGGGCGGTTATCCGGTCCGATCCCCTCCACAAACGCGGTGACCTCGTGGCCACCCTGTTTGAGATTGCCGATATACAGGCGCTGCATCCCCCCCCTCTGCAGGGCTTTGACCTGACGTTCGGTGTACAGATAGGCTGCGACCACCTCGTCATCCACTTTCAGTTTGACGCTGTCGAGGCTCAGGAATTCCCCGGTGTCGAGGCTGACGAATACCGCAAACTGGGTGCTGGCGGGAAACAGCAGATCTTCCTCGAGAATGAACAGGTCACGGTTCAGTTCGATGACTTTCTTCTTCAGCGATTCCACGTTGGCCGTCACCGAGACTGTCGGATCGTCACCCGGATTGGCTGGCGCGTTTGTCGACGATTCGTCCGCCCGCGCGGCGCTCATAATCAGGCAAGCCAGCAGACCGGCCAGACACAGGGCCAGTCGCGATCGTCTTAGGTGATTGCAGTTCAACATCTTGAGTCGCCTTGCCACGTCAGGGCTCCGGTTATCAGTAATCAAGTATCATCGAGGCTCGTGTAACGAACGCATCGAACTGATACAGGGGTTCATTGCCGGGCAGGTAGTTGCCCGGCGCGGTCACGTCCCGGAAGTTGTCATACCGGAAATCCAGGTAGTCCAGCAGGAGATTGAAACGCACGCGATCAATGCCCGGCAGCCGCGCCTGTTTCCATTCGTAGGTAACACCGGTACCTAGGGTAGTGCCGGCGAACGAACTGAGTTCCTTGTCGCGGCCGAGATGGGTCTGGGAATTCTGGTAGGGGAACAGATCTCCGTAGAAATCCGCAGCGCTCTGTGTGTAGAAGCGCACCTTGCCCTCGATTGTCCAACGCTCACCCAGCGGGTGGACATAGGCCAGTTCGAACGTTTGGGCGTCAATGCCCCAGGTATCGGTAAAGTAACGGTACTCAGCTTTGATCGA
>JAWVWU010000563.1:0-2144 GCA_033723595.1 Marinobacter sp.
ATTACCCAGATCGTTGAACACCCGGCCCTGGATGCCGTTCATGAGGGCATCAAGGACGAACTGACCGAACGGGGCTATGTCGAGGGCGATAACCTCAAGCTGATGTTCGAAAGCGCCCAGGGCAACGTGGGTATTGCCGCCCAGATTGCCCGTAAATTCGTCGGCGCCGGTCCGGATGTCATCGTGGCAATTGCCACACCGTCGGCCCAGACCGTGGCCGCAGCCGCCCATGATATCCCCGTGGTGTTCTCCGCCGTGACCGACCCGGTCGCCGCCCGCCTGGTCAAGAGCCTGGACACCCCGGATGCCAACATCACCGGCGTCACCGACATGCTGCCGCTGGACAAGCACATGGACATGGTGCTCAAAGTCGTCCCCGACGCCAAAACCATCGGCACCGTCTATAACCCGGGCGAAGCCAATGCGGTGGCGCTGGTCGACCAGCTCGACAAACTGCTCGCCAAGCGCGGCATCAAGCTGGTCAAAGCGGCCGCCACCAAGACCTCCGAAGTGCTGGGCGCCGCCCGCTCACTGGTGGGCAAGGTCGATGCCATCTACCTGACCACGGACAACACCGTCATCAGCGCCGCCGAGGCGGTCATGTCCGTCGGCGAGCGGGCAAAGATCCCGGTGTTTGCCGCCGATACCGCCACCGTCAAGCGCGGCGCCGTGGCCGCCCTGGGTTTTGACTATTACGACGTCGGCCGGCAGACCGGTGGCATGGTTGCCGATATCCTCGACGGCAAGCCGGTCAAGGGCATGCCCGTGCAGGGCGTCGATACGCTTCAGCTGTTCGTCAATCCCGGCGCCGCCAAACGCATGGGCATCACCCTGTCCGACGACTTCGTCAGTTCCGCATCGGAAGTCGTAGACAGCGAATAAACCCGATTGTTCCATCCGGGGGAGCGGCCCAGCCGGGCGCTCCCCTCACTCACTCCGCAGGCAGACCTAACCCATGCTCAGTGACGTTGCACTCTACGGCGCCCTTGAAACCGGCCTGATCTACGGCCTGGTGGCGTTTGGTATCTACATTTCCTTCCGGGTTCTCAATTTTCCCGACCTGACCGTCGACGGCAGCTTTCCCCTCGGCGCAGCGGTCGCCGGTGTACTGATCATCCACGGCTGGAACCCGTGGCTTGCCACCGCGGCGGCCATTCTTGCGGGGATGGCCGCCGGTGCCGTCACCGCCCTGCTGAACGTCAGACTGAAAATCCTCAATCTGCTGGCGTCAATCCTGACCATGATCGCGCTCTACTCGGTCAACCTGCGGGTCATGGGCCGCCCCAACATCGCCCTGCTCTCTGAAGACACCGTGCTGACCCCCTGGTACGACCTGGGCCTGAGCTACCAGCAGGTGCCGGTGGTGCTGTTCAGCCTGATCTGCCTGGTGGCGCTGGTGCTGCTGTGGCGGTTCATGAAATCCGAAACCGGGCTGGCCATGCGCGCCACCGGTGCCAACCCCGGCATGGCGCGAGCCCAGGGCATCGCCACCGGCGGTATGATTGTGCTCGGCGTCGCCGTCTCCAACGGGCTGGTGGGACTGGCCGGCGCGCTGTTTGCCCAGAGCCAGGGCGCGGCTGACGTGACCATGGGTGTCGGCGTGATTGTCATCGGCCTGGCTTCCCTGATCGGGGGCGAAGCGGTGCTGAGCCCGACCACCGTGCTGCGCGCGCTGATCGCCTGCGTGATCGGCGCCATCCTGTATCGGCTGGCCATCGCGTTCGCACTCAACGCCGATTACATCGGCCTGCAGGCTCAGGACCTCAATCTGGTGACCGCCGTGCTGGTGACCCTGGCCATCGTCCTGCCCGGCGCCCGCAACTCCCTGCGCGCCCGACTGGCCCGCAAGCGGATGCAGGGAGGCCAGCCATGATCAGCGCACGCAACCTCACCCTGACCTTTGGCCGGGGCACGCCGCTGGAAAACCCGGCACTGCGCGACCTCAGCCTGACCGTCAATCCCGGTGAGTTCGTCACCGTCATCGGCAGCAACGGTGCCGGCAAATCCACCTTCCTCAACGCCCTGGCCGGGGAAGTCATGGTGGACAGCGGCACCATCGAAGTGGACAACCGGGACGTTACCCGCCTGCCCACCCACAAGCGGGCCGGCAACGTCGCCCGGGTGTTCCAGAATCCGCTGGCCGG
>JAWVWU010000564.1:0-2138 GCA_033723595.1 Marinobacter sp.
AAACCCCGTGAACTTCGGCTCATGCATTTCGCCTTCTGGTTCTTCGTGCTTATCAGCACTCTGGCCTGGGCCTTGCGGGGCTTTCACTACGACGACTTCAAGATTCTGGGCACCCATGCGCGCCTACTCCTGTTCTGGCCCCTGCTGGTCGCCCTGCTCTATTCCGGGTTGCGGGCAACGGGCGTCTTTCTGGCGACCGGTGCCCTCGCCCTGGGAGCCGTCGTTGCCGTGTCGCTCGACTGGTATCAGGGTGGTGGCAGCCTGGCATCCTATCTACAGCATCGTGTCGGTGCCGGCATCAATCCAATTATGTTTGGCAATCTGGCGCTTTTGGCCGGCGTATTGGCGCTGATCGGCGGACTCTATTTCGCCAGGAATCGCCGCTACGCTCCGGCGGCGATCACAACGGTTGTCGGCCTTGCGGCGCTCGTTCTGGCAGTGGCCTCCCAGACCCGCAGCAATTTCATCGCCCTGCCCTGCCTGCTTTTCATCATGATGTTTCTGCTCAAACCGCGTTGGCGAATACCGTCAGCGCTGGCCATGATACTGGTCATTACAGGACTGATGCTTGCGAGTGACAGACTACAGGGCACCCTGACGGATCTGATGGCTGGCAGCCCCGGTCAGAGCATCCGTATCCGCCTCGAACTCTGGCACTTGGCCTGGCAGATTTTCCTGGCGCACCCGTTGGCCGGGGCAGGCCTGACCGGCTTTAGCGATGCGGTGTCCGTAGCGGTAGGCAACGGGGCTTTAACCCCGGATGTCCTGGCGTGTTGCAGTGGCCATGCTCACAACGACCTGCTCACCATGATGGCGACTCGCGGACTGCCCGGACTGTTGAGCGGCGTGTTTCTGATCATTGTTCCTTTGGTACTGTTTGCTCGCCACATCAACAACCGCCATGTTCCCACGGCTCACCTGGCGGTTGCGGGGACGATCGTCTCGACGGCCTTCCTCATCTTTGGTCTGACCGAGGCCACCTTCCATCGAAGCCTGTTTCTGACCACCTACCTGATGCTGATCGCCACTTTCGCAGCCGCCCTGTTCACCGAACTGAACGCGTCCTGCTACCGGCAACGCCGGGTCACGGTATCGGCGACCGTCATTACCAAAAATGAAGCTCACCACATTGCCGACTGCCTGCAATCGGTGCGTGCCGTGGCCGATGAAATCATTGTGCTCGACTCGGGCAGCAGCGATGACACGGTCGCCATCGCCCGACAATACGCCGACATCGTGGAAGAGACTGACTGGCCCGGGTTCGGTGTTCAGAAACAGCGAGCCCTGGAACGGGCCACCGGCGACTGGGTGCTTTCCATCGATGCCGACGAGCGCATCACACCCGATCTGGCCCGGGAAATAAACCACCATCTGGCGGACCCGGATGCTGACGCGTACAAGTTGCCCTGGGCCGTCACCCTGTGCGGCACCCGTCTGGACTTCGGTCGCAGCGGACGAGCCCCCCTGCGACTCTTCCGGCGTGAGGGTGTGCGCTTTTCTGACGCTCTGGTTCACGAGAAAATCCTGATTCCCGAGGGCCGCACTGTAAAAACGCTTCGGGGCCGGCTAACCCACTATACCCACCGGGATTTTGGGCACGCGCTGGAAAAAAGCGCCAAGTACGCCTGGCTGGGCTCACAGGAAAAATACCGGAAGGGCAAGACTACCCGCACACTGCTCTATCCGACCTTCCGGGGGCTGATGACGTTCATCCAGGTCTATTTCATCCGCTTCGGGTTTCTGGACGGACCGGTCGGATTCCTGGTCGCAGTGACCTACTCCCAGGGTTCGTTCAACAAGTATGCCGGGCTTTGGACCCTGCGCCGGACGGAGAAACGCAAAGCGCGGGAGTGAAAGGCAACCACCCAGCTCATGCAAAAGGATTATCCAGCACCGCCTGTTTCTTGAGTTCACGTTTGAGGCGCTGCCGCATCTTGAGTTTCCGCAACAGATTCCTGGGTTTCGGGCGAAGTGCCGGCGGGTGATCGAGCACATCCTCAACCGCATCCATCACCCGCTCGGACGAACGACCGTCGGAAAACGCGTGAAGCGAGGCGAAAAAGTCCCGCATGTGGGCAATCCGCTCGGGGTCGCGTTCAAGAGCCTTTTTCAATGCACCGGGTACGGCCTCCGGCGCC
>JAWVWU010000565.1:0-2127 GCA_033723595.1 Marinobacter sp.
AAATTGTTGGCGCTGAGTCGGCGTACGCTGTCCCACGCCTTCATCAGGCTGTCTTCATCCGGGCAGATCTGCATACCGATGCCGCCCCCGCCCGCCGTGCTCTTGAGCATCACCGGGTAGCCGATATCAGCGGCAGCGCTCCGGGCGTCGTCTACAGAGTCCAGCAGACCGGTGCCGGGCAACAGGGGCACTTGAGCGTCTTCGGCCAGTTGGCGGGCCGTGTGTTTTAGGCCGAATGCCCGCATCTGGTCCGGGGTCGGGCCGATAAACGCAATGCCATTGGCCTCGCAGCGCTCCACAAACGCCGGGTTTTCGCTGAGGAAACCATAGCCCGGATGCACGGCATCAACGCCCGCTTCAGCCATGATCGCAAACAGTTTGTCCTGGTTCAGGTAAGTCTCGCTGGCCGACCCGGTGCCCAGTGCCCAGGCCTCGTCCGCCTGGCGGGTGTGCAGTGAGTCGGCATCGGCGTCGGCGTAGACGGCCACGCTGGTGATGCCCATGCGCTTGAGCGTGCGAATGACCCGGGTGGCAATGGCGCCACGATTGGCAATCAGTACCTTGTTGAACATGCTGATATTCCTGCTTCGGCGGGCCGTCCCGCCTTACGCGTCTACCGGCAGGGTCGTCCCTGCGGCGGCCAGTCAGGCCGGTTGCTGCGACTCGTCGTTCAGTGAGACCAGACAATCACCTCGATCGGTGTCGGGTTGTAGCCGTTACACGGGTTGTTCAGCTGGGGGCAGTTGGAAATCAGAATGATGGTATCCATCCTTGCCGTCAGCTCCACGTATTTGCCCGCCCCGGAAATACCATCTTCAAAGGTCAGTCCACCCTCAGCGGTGACCGGCACGTTCATGAAAAAGTTGATGTTGTGGGTGATGTCCTGCTTTGCCAGCCCGAACTCCTCGTGCCGGTTGATGGCCAGCATCCAGCTGTCGCGGCAGGAATGCATGCAGCGTTTGTCCAGCGCATAGCGAACGGTGTTGCTTTCGGCGGCACAGGCGCCCCCCAGGGTGTCATGCCGGCCGCAGGTATCGGCCACGATATCCAACAGCGGGTTGCCCCGGTTGGTCATCAGGGTCGTGCCGGCGGTCAGGTACACGTTGCCCTGTTCGCGGATCGTATCCATGGCACTGTAACGTTCGGCCGGGTCGTGGGCGTTGTAGAACAGGGTGTCGGCGGCCTGGTTGCCTTCGAGGTCGAGCAGGCGCACGGTTTCACCGGCCTTGATGACGCGAATGAAGTAATCCCCGGCAGGGACAACTTCTCGGAAGTTGGCGTCGCTTTTCAGACGTGAGCTTTCGCGAATCATGCGGACCTCCCGGAGTCGGTCTGGTTACCCATGGGTGGGTCGAGGTAGTAGAGACGGTTGTTTTCCAGCGCCCGTTGGTTCTCGGGCCGGAAGTTCAGACAGTAGTCGTCGGCAGCCACAGGTTCACCGCTGAGCATCTCGCAGAGCACCGGCTGAGCCGGATAGCTGGCCGCGGGATTGAGCGGGTGCGGGCAGGTGTGCAGGATCACCAGTGTATCCATATCGAACCGCAGGGTAACGCTGGCACCGGCGCGGGACGCCGTCGGGTCGTAGCTCATACTGCCCAGGTCGTCGGTGACTACCTTGCTGAACAGGTTGAGATTAGCGGCCATGTCCCTTTCGGTGAGCCCGTATTTCGCCAGTTCGGTCAGGAAACTGTCCTCGCCGCTCAGGAAGCGGTCATTGTGATGCGTCTGGTAATTGTGATTGCCGTATTTTGCAAGGCAGGCCTTGCTGCTGAGATTGCCGCAGACGGTGTCATGCCAGCCGAAACTGTCGTCGATGATCGACGCGAAACAGCGCCCCATGTCGGAATACAGGCAGTTACCCCGGGTCAGCTTGAACGTATGCTGGCCCTTGAGGGTGTCCGGCGCGTTGTAACGCTCCAGCAGGTTTTCGGGGTTGTAGAACAGCATCCCGACGTTGGCGCCACCGTGGACGTCGGTCAGTCGGAGCCGGGTACCCCGACGCATACGGAAGGACCAGTGATGGCCGCCCGGCATGGTGAATTCATAAAGTGACTGAGCCATGGTTTCTCCTCTCAGGCCAGGGCACGGGCGGTGGAATCCACCCGGCTCGAAATGTCATCCAGTGTG
>JAWVWU010000566.1:0-2126 GCA_033723595.1 Marinobacter sp.
ACCCAGGGCATGTACTGGGTTCCCGGACCGAGTCGACCGCCCAGGCCGAGGCGGAAGGGCAACAACATCTGCTGCAGAAAACCACCGCCGGGTCCGACGACGACGCCTGTGCGAGAAAGGCAGACACGAACACCGTCGGATTCGAAATCGGTCGCCGCCTGCTCCCAGTCCCGGCAAAGCCGATGGGTAAATTCGTCGTGGGGCCGGGTTCCTTCATCAACCGGAGCGGAACCCTGATCACCGTAGAACCCGACCGCCGATCCGGACACCAGCACAGCCGGCTGTTTCTTGTGTTGGCGGCAGGTTTCCAGCAGGCGCCTGGTCAGATCAATGCGGCTTTGGCGCAGGGCCTGTTTGCGTTTCTCCGACCAACGCCGCCCGGCAATGCCTTCACCCGCCAGGTTGATAACGCCGTCGAATCCGTCGTGCCCTTCGAGCTCGGCGAGGCTGCCAACGGGCGTTACCCGGCCGCACGAGGCCTTGACGTCTGACGATTGCTGGCGGCTGAGTACCGTCAACTGGTAGCCGTTTTCGATCAGCCTTGGGCACAGTTCCTTGCCGATGAATCCGGTTCCACCTGTGATCAGTATGTTTCGGGACATGGGGCATGCCTCCTGTCAGTCGAAAAGGATCAGGCGTCAGACCGGCGGCTGGCTTCCGCCAGGGTCTGCTCGACGACGCCCCGTATGGCGATGCCAAGCTGAGGGTTCTCGCCCACGGGCGGTGCCAGGTGGATGGCCAGGGGATACTGCTTTTCCAGTTCGGCAATCATGCCAGGCACGTCCTTGCGAAGATGCCGCCCGGCTGCGAGGAACAGCGGTAACACAGTGACGTCCGTGCAGCCGTCTGCGGCGGCCCGGGCGATTTCGTCCTCCATTGATGGGGTGCTGAGCTCCATATACGCTATAACCGAGCCGGGCACCGCAGCAACTGTCGGTGCAGCGAGTTGCTCGAACGTTTGGCACCAGCGGCTGTCACTGCTGCCGTGGGCCAGAAGAATGATCCGATGCGAAGATGACATGCTGAAGCGGCTCCTGAAGTCGTATGAGGGCATCCATCACCGTAGTCTATCAAGTCCTTGCAGCGACGGTGTAGTGCGTAGGCTGGCGGGAACGCCGGCGTCGTTGGCTCACCGGCAGGCAAATTCCGAGGTGAACGCATACATGTTCGGATGGAAAGAGATTTTGGATTTCTGGTTCGGCGAGCTGGACGAGCACGGGTTGCCCGATTCGTTCCACCGCAACCGCTGGTTTCGTGCCAGTCGCGCCTTTGACCGCGAAGTCCGCCGGCGCTTCTTTTCCCTGGTCCTCATTGCGTCTGAAGGCGGGCTGGAGCATTGGCGGGCCGAAGCCGGCGGCACGCTGGCCGAGATTATTCTGCTGGACCAGTTTACCCGGCATATACACCGTGGCAGTGCGCTGGCGTTCGATCACGATCGTCTGGCCAGGCAGATCTGCCGCGCCGGTATGAGCAACGGTCAGGATGTGGCGCTGAGCGGCCTGATGCGGGCGTTTTTCTACATGCCGCTGCAGCACTCAGAGCGGCGGGAGGATCAGCGCGAGGGCGTTGCCTGCCTGGAACAGTTGGTGGCCTCTGAACAGGGACTGCTCAAAGATTTTCTGGGCAGCTTTCTCCAGTCTGCCCGGGATCACCAGGCCATCGTTGAGCAATTCGGGCGCTTTCCCCATCGCAACGAGGCGCTCGGTCGGGCGTCTACCGACGAGGAGCGCCGCTATCTGGCAAACTCGGGCAGGCGGTTCGGACAATAGCGGCCGGTTGCCATGCCAGGGTCCGTCCCTCGCCGGCAACGGGAACCCGTGAGTGGTTTGCCGGCCACTTTGCCACATTGGTCAAGGTTTCGAGGGGGCAGGGGTTTTACACTGGTGGCGCGCGACAATAACAACAGAGGTTGGTCAGGGTGGAAGCGGGCGTTGGTTCCAGTGACGGACAACCCCGGTCACTTGGCGAAAACACGTCGGGAAGATCAAAGGCATGACGAATAAACAGGATGACGACCCGGACATGGCGCCGCAAGCAGATCAGGGCGACCGGTTGCCGGAGGCTTATATGGAATATCGGGGGCGACCGGCTTCCCGGGCCAAGAGCGAGCAGCGCCGCAAGGCGAT
>JAWVWU010000567.1:0-2125 GCA_033723595.1 Marinobacter sp.
CTGATCGAGACAGCGGTGATGGACACGGACTCTGAGGCTGATTTTGAGCGTGCCCTGGCTGACCGGCTGAACGCCATGGCGCGCCGGGGTGACCTGGGTATGGGCATCACCGAGCAGGTACTGCGCGCCGATGTGGGTCAGCCGATGTCGGACCTGCACCAGCGCTACCGTGAGCAGATCGAGCAGTGGCCGGCGTTCATGGCGAGCGATATCGAGATCAGCCTGGAGCATCGCAGTGAGCCGGGATGCCTGCGCCTCGACGATCGGCTACCGCCGGCGCGTGGCAATGCCGACGGCCAATGGTTGCGCGTGGTGGTCGCGCGCAGCGAGATCCTGCGCGGCGAGGGCAAGCGTGCCAGCTACCAGCCGCGTAATCTGTTCGATAGCTGGGTAAGCCACGTTGCGGCCAACTGCGTGGGCGTGGCGGTGGAGACAATGGTCCTGGCGAAGCGCGGCTCGGTGCGATTTGCCGCGCTCGATACAGCGCGAGCCCGCGACCTGCTGCGGGCCATGATGGATGCCTATATGCACAATCTGATGCAGCCCATTGCCATGACACCGGGCACTGGTTTTGCCTGGCTGGACGCGATCCAGCACGACCCCGAAGCGACTGAGACGGCGCTGGGTCGCGCGCGCGAACAGTTCGAACAGGACCTCGCTCTGGACGTCGGATACCTGCGCCGGTTCCAGCCGGACTTCGACCTGTTCTGGACAGCCCGCTCCGAGCGCTTTGTCCGGGCATTGTACGAACCCCTGTGGCAGGCCCTGCGGGAGGATGCTCATGAAGGCTGAGGCGATGTCGCCGATAAGTCTCGATCCGCTGCAGTTCCCGCTGCGTGGCAGTCACCTGATCGAGGCCAGTGCGGGCACGGGCAAGACGTTTACCATTGCCTTGCTGTACGTCCGGCTGGTCATTGGCCACCAGCCCGATGCCGGTTGGGGGCGCAGTTTTGTGCCGCCGGAGATCCTGGTCATGACGTTTACTGAGGCGGCGACCAAAGAGCTGAGGGATCGGATTCGGGCGAGACTCACCGAGGCTGCTGCCGTGTTTGCCCAGACTCCGGACGAGGCTGCGGACATCGCCGGGTCCGATCCGTTACTGGCCCTGAGATCGAGCATTGCGCCGTCGGACTGGCCCGCCTGTGTGCGCAAACTGCAACTGGCCGCCGAGTGGATGGACGAGGCGGCGGTGTCGACCATTCACAGCTGGTGTAACCGGATGCTGAATGAACATGCGTTCGACAGCGGCAGTTTTTTCCGACAGGCCCTGGAAACCGACCTGTCCGACCTGCATCAGTCGGCCATGGAGGATTACTGGCGAACCTTTGTTTATACCCTGGAGGATGAGGCAGCTGCCGCCCTGTTGTCCTTCTGGCGCACGCCGGCGGCGCTTGCAACGCCGGTCTACCGGTTACTGGATTACATTGATCAGTTGCCCCACGCAGACACCGGCGGCTACGAGCAGCTCGCCCGGGCAGCGGCCGAATTGAGCCAGCTCAAAACGCGTTGGCAGACGCTCGCCGCTGAGATAGACGACGCGCTACAGGCCCTGTTCAAAGCCAAACAGACCAACGGCAAGTTGCAGAAACGCTGGTGGGACGGCTGGTATGCCAAACTGAATGCCTGGGCGACAGACCCGGCCCAGATTCAGCCGGAGCTCAGTGACAGCGCCTGGAGTCGGCTCACCCCTGAGGGCATTGCCGAAGGCCTGAAAACCCCATCGGATCTGCCAGGGCACCCGGCCTGGACCCTCCTGGGTGCCGTTGGGGAACAGGCCGCACGGGTCGGAGCCGCCAAACCGGCCATTCTCTGTCACGCGGCGCGTTGGCTGGCCGCGCGCCTTGAACGGGAGAAGCAGCGTCTGGCCGCCATGAGCTTCAACGATCTGCTGATCCAGCTGGACGCTGCACTGGCGGGTGATCGGGGTGATCGCCTGGCTGCGGTCATTCGCCAGCAATTTCCGGTGGCCCTTGTGGATGAATTTCAGGACACCGATCCGGTGCAGTACCGCATTCTGACGCGTATTTATCGTATCGAAGACAATGATCCGGACACCACTGTCGTGCTGATCGGTGATCCGAAGCAGGCCATCTATGCGTTCCGGAACGCCGACATTTTTACCTAC
>JAWVWU010000568.1:0-2122 GCA_033723595.1 Marinobacter sp.
AGAAGGGCAGGTGGCACGCCTCAACGGATACGTTCACCAATTGCAGGCGGTGGATAAGCGACAGGACACCGATTTCGTCAGCCTGATTATCCGGTTTGTCGACGAAGATCCGCAGAAGATGGAGGATCTGTCGCGCTTCATTGCCCGCTTCAAGGCTGGCTGAGGGCTATCGCTCAGGGCGTTGTCGGTTCGGTTTCGGGCGGTCGCTCGGCGATCCGCTCCCGGGGGAAGTGGCAAATGAACTCACTGCCGTTGCCATACTGGCTGCGGATCTCGAGGCGGCCGTCGTGATTGAGCAGAACGTGCTTGACGATCGCCAGCCCGAGACCGGTGCCGCCGGTTTCCTGGTGTCGGCTGGGGTCGGCACGGTAGAAGCGCTCGGTCAGTCGCGGAATGTGGACCGGATCAATGCCGATGCCGGTGTCTTTCACCGAGAGGTGCGCGCCCTGAGCGTCGGTGTCCCAGTGAATCGTGATATGGCCGCCGGCTGGAGTGTATTTGACCGCGTTGAAAATAAGATTGGAGAACGCACTCCGCAGCTGACTGTGGTCTCCACGCAAAAAACAGTGCTCGCCAAACTCCAGGGTAAACTGATGATTCTGATCACCGCTGAGCGCGCGGGCATCGTGGCAGATCTGGGTGACCAGCACCTTGATGTCGGTGACCGCGTCGTCCAGCATTTTCTCGCCGGTTTCCAGGCGGGACAGCAGAATCAGGTCGGTGATCAGCGCTTCCATCCGTGACGATTGCCGCGCCATGGTCGTGATGGCCCGCTGCCACTTGGCAGGCAACTGGTCGGCGTTGTCGACCATAGTCTCCAGATAGCCGCTGATCACGGTCAGCGGCGTGCGCATTTCATGGGATACGTTGCCCACGAAGTCCCGTCGCATCTGTTCAAGCTGAAACAGGCGGGTCACGTCCTTGGCCACAATCAGCCGTTCATTGTCACCGAACAGGTTGATCTGAATCTGCAGGCGAAGGTGAGGTCGGGCGGGTGAGTGCAGGTCCAGCGGCTCGCGGTAATCCCTGGCATCGAAATAGGCCTTGAAGGCCGGTTTGCGAATCAGGTTGTAGATCAGTTGCCCCCGGTCGGAACTTCGCCGGAGGCCCAACAGGTATTCCGCCGACTCGTTCCACCAGACCAGCCCGCCATCGGCGTCGGTCATGACCACCCCGTCCCGCATGGCGTTGGTCGATTCCTGAACGCGGTTAATCTGGGCTTGCAGCCGGTCGCGGGTCAGCAGGTGGTTCTTTTGCTGGCGGTGCAGGGCGTCAAACAGTTCGCCCCAGAACCCCCGGCTCTCGGGCGCCTCCATACTGGCGCTAGAGTGGCTTAGCCATCGACTGAGTTTGTGGATCTGACGCAGTGTCCAGCCGACATAGCACACCAGACCGGCCAGCAGACCCCAGATTGGATGGCCGACAAGCAGGCCCAGCGCGCTGCAGGCGATGAGAAAGACGATGATCAGGCGCAGATAGCGCGACCAGTTCAACTGCATGACACCATCCGGCCGGTGAGAAGGTCGTGACGTGGCGTTAAACCGCTCGTGTCGAGAAGCGGTAGCCGGTGCCCCGTACCGTTTGTATCAGGTGGTCGTAGCGTTCGCCCAGGGCTTTGCGCAGACGGCGTATGTGAACGTCAACCGTGCGCTCCTCGACGTACACGTTGCCGCCCCAGACCTGGTCCAGTAGCTGGGAGCGAGTATAAACCCGTTCCTGGTGCGTCATAAAGAATTGCAGCAGGCGGTATTCGGTCGGCCCCATGGTCAGCGCGCCGGTATCGGACGACACCCGGTGGCCGATCGGGTCCAGGGTCAGACCATCCACTTCGATTGGGGTCTCGACACCGGCCGGCGTTGCCCGGCGCAGAACCGCTTTCAGTCGCGCCACCAGTTCCCGCGGGGAGAAGGGCTTGGTGATGTAGTCGTCGGCCCCGACTTCAAGCCCCTGGATCTTGTTGTCTTCCTCGACTTTGGCCGTGAGCATGATGATCGGTATCTCGGCCGTGACTTCCTCTTTCTTCAGCCGGCGGGCCAATTCGACCCCACTGGTGCCCGGCAGCATCCAGTCGAGCAGTATCAGATCCGGCTGTCTGTCGACGATCAGGGCGTGGGCTTCGCGG
>JAWVWU010000569.1:0-2109 GCA_033723595.1 Marinobacter sp.
CAGCGCCCTGTCCCGGCGGCGTTCATTGACGCCGTACTCGTCGTTCAGGTGCACCGTGGCGATCCCGTGCTCACGACAATAATCGTCCAGTTGGCCGATGCTGGCCTCGAAGTCACGGCTGTCGATCACGTCCAGGGGGATCCCCAGTTTGCCCAGTTCCACCGACAGGGCATTGAGGTGGTCGATGACCAGACGCAGACGAGCGGGGGACCAGTCGTGTTCGCGCCACTGTACCGGGGTCGTGATAAAGCAGGCGCGCACGGGCTCACCCTGCTGGCAGGCGGCGGTCAGGGCGGCATTGTCGGCGCAGCGCAGATCGTTGCGGAACCAGACGAGTTGGGTCATGTCAGTCATCCATGGTCAGGGTCTGCCTGTGTATTCGCGGCGGATGGCAGATTGGATTATAGTCTAGAGAAGGTTTGTACAACCGGAGACCGTTTTCAGTTCAAGGGCTTATGCTCTTGGTCGGGTAGCCTCCGATGCGCGTTACTGCGTATTGAGTCCACCCCGGTCTGGCCCTTTAATGCCGGCACGAACAACGCCCTGCCAAGGCCCTAACAAAAACTGCCAGGAGGCACGATACCAGCCTGTGGATGTCAAAACCCAACTACCTCCCGCCGCGCCGGCCAACGATGGCGAGTGGGGCGAAGCATACGCGCTCAACTCCGGACAGACCCATCAGCACGAACTCAGCCATACCCGTCTCTGGGTGACGCTGCTCGATCAGGAATGGCAGATCCGCACGGAGCGCTCAATCACCGAGGTCGACCGCGTGCGCTGGAACCAGAGCATGAGTCATGTGGTGCCCGGTGGCGACATTCAGTTACAGCGCTTTATCCGGCCGGACGAAGGCAACACCGTCCAGTACATGCCGGCGCTGGCCGACCGCCCGACTGTGATCCGGCCTTACCAGCCGCTGACCATTCCGGCGGCGGGCGAATGCACCATCTACGTGGGCACGCTGGTGTGGATGCGGATCTGTGTCGGCAACGCCCGTCACGAACTGACGACCTTACCGCTGGCGGATCCGTCCCTGACCTGGGTGGGGCGATCGACCATGAGTGGCGACCTGTGCTACTCCGCGCCCAGCTATGCCCGGCTCGTTCTGGATGCGGTGCCCAAGCGGCCCTGGCGTGCTCTGACCCCCGTGCGTATCTGCAACCGCCGACCGACGCCGTTGTTACTGGAGCGATTCAGTCTGCCAACGCCCCTGTTGCCGATCTATCAGAACGACAGACGCGTGTTGTGGACGCCCAAGGTCACCGTGATCTGTGAGAGCGATATTGATGCGGCCCGGGTCACCATCGACCAGACGCTGATTGATGCGGCCGGCGTGTGCCGCCTGCTGGCGCCACCCCGTGAGAACGCGGGGCGAGGTGTCTTTACCCGGGCCTTCGACCGGATGTTCGGCTGAGCCGCCGCCTGACCATGACAACAGATAGAGTGGGCAACCATGGGTGATATGGAAAGTACATTGCTCCAGGTGATCGGAGGCATCAATTGGGGCAGCTGGTTCCGGGCCGCCTTATTACTGGCCGTGGGTGTTGGTCTGGCGGTGTTCAGCAGCCGCGGCATTTTTTCGCTGACCCAGCGTCGGGCATCCCGACACCACAGTGTGATGCTCAGGCGGCTGGTGTTCTACGTCATTATCGCGGTGTTCGTCGTCGCGGCCATGCGCGAGGCCGGTTTTGCTCCCGATGTGCTGCTCGGCGCCGCCGGAATATTGACCGTGGCCATTGGCTTTGCCTCGCAGACATCGGCGTCCAACATGATCAGCGGCCTGTTCCTGCTGGTTGAACGTCCCTTTGAAATTGGTAATGTGATCGAGGTGGAAGGCACGATCGGGGAAGTCATCGGCATCGACATGCTCAGTGTCAAACTGAAAACTGCTGACAACCTGTATGTCCGCATTCCCAATGAAACACTGATCAAGGCGCGGGTGGTGAATCGATCCCGCTTCCCCATCCGGCGCCTGGATCTCACCGTGGGGGTCGCCTATCGTGAAGACATCAAGGCCGTCGAGCGTTTGCTGCTTGAACTTGCCGAGGACAGTCCGGTCTGTCTTGAAGAGCCAAAGCCCTTTGTTTTGCTGACCGATTTTGGACCCTC
>JAWVWU010000570.1:0-2094 GCA_033723595.1 Marinobacter sp.
ATATTCCGCCGTCATCGGCACCGTCAGCGGCATGGTTTCCGGTCCATAGGCGTTTTCCAGCGACAACCGCCCGTAACGAAACTCGAATGGCATGTCCGGTGACAGCGCGAACGGCAATGCAGACGAGGTAACCCCGTCCTGATCGGTCAACGTTGTGAGCTTCAGACTGTAGTCTCCAGTGAATGGAGCAATCTTGGTGTCCAGAGACTTTTCATAGGTCAGGGCATCTCCCGAGCCAAACCGGTAGCGCAACTGTCCTGGTGAGCCAACGCTTAACGTGCCGGTGGTCAGACTGGTGGCCACGGGAACGCCGATGCCGCTTTTCGTCACAGTTGATGCATCGTTACTGTCCGGCGTCCACACCAGGTCACCGGCCCCCAGACGCTGGTAGGGCGCAATGGTGTAGTTGCGGGTGGTACTGCCGCCGACCGCACGGGCGGTGATGTCAATCATCGGCTCTGCGCCGACCAACCAGCTCAACGCCTGTCCCAGGTAGGCAAACGGACTTGAAACACGACAGAACGGCTCAACCGCGCCCGGATCCAGAACCGTCAGATCAAAGTGGTCGGGAACAAAGCGGCCAACGGCAGCCGACTGTCCACCGGGAACCGTCTCCCCAAAATAACCGCCCGCCGGCGGGTTTACCAGAAACCGGAAGACACCTACCTCGCTGACGCTTTGTGCGACCGTCTGTCGGGCGTCGGGCGTCGCCGCATGGTTGTAGGATGTCGCACTGACGGTTCCAGGCTGCCCGGCCACCGGTGTGGCGGTCGGTGAGGGTGAGATGAGCTCGTGGGTCAGCGCCAGGTTATTCAACGCAAAGTTGGGCGTGTCACCATTGCCCGCGCACAGGTCGGCATCACCGGCACTCTCCCAGGCCATGGCGCGAATCTGCAGGTCAAAGCGTTCACCCGCTCGTCTGAACACCGGGCAGGAGATATCGCCAGCGCTGCAGTCGCCCGCCGTCTGCACACAAAAGCCGGCCGGGCGGCTCACAAAACCGTCAGCGCCGGGCATCAGCAAACCACTGTCACCCGTTGCCGTACTGCCCTGATAGAGGGCGTTCAACGCCAACATACCCGCATCCGGATAACGCACGACCACGTCGGCCTGACCGTTGCTGTCGAAAGCCAGCGTCTGGGTTGTTGCAGAGGCCTGACTGCGACCGACGGGATTACCATTCACCAACACCTGGCGGTTGGCCTGAAGCGCTGATGGGGCCGGATCCACGTAGTCGGTCCAGAAACTGACATCCCGGCTCACGTTGGAGAAGGCCGGCACACAGGCATTGGTCTGGTCAGAGCGCTGGACCGCACTCACCTTGATGGTCGCCGTCGACTGGTTGGCAATCATTGGCGGAACATCAAAGGCAAGCCCCGAATCACTGAACTGAATCTGGCAGTTGGCCGCTGATTTCGTGCCGCTGCCATTCTGACAGAGGGTTGTGGACTGGGGGCGCGTGCTGGGCATGGAGCCTATGACCCCCAGCGTCGCCGGACCCGCCGAGGTCTGCTGATAGGCCGCCGACGCAAAACCATTCACCAGGTTAACCGTGTCTCCGCCAACCCAGCCGGAGGGC
This sequence comes from Marinobacter sp., assembly GCA_033723595.1. Taxonomy (GTDB): domain Bacteria; phylum Pseudomonadota; class Gammaproteobacteria; order Pseudomonadales; family Oleiphilaceae; genus Marinobacter. Next base: position 1,580 of record JAWVWU010000570.1, read on the forward strand.
GTCATTGTGGCACTGACCGGATCGGTAAACGTGGTGCTGCAATCCGCGTTGGCGCAGGCCTTGATCGTAACGGTTTCCGGCTGGCAGGTTAAAGCGACACCATCGTGGGTGATCTCGAAATGATCGACCTGGGCGCCGATGGGATTCAGTTTCAGGGCGCATAACTGGACATTGTCCAGTTCATGGATGTTATTGGAGCCGCCAGTGGACCCGGTCAGGGACAACAGGAAGTTGGCGGGAACGGCCGGTTGGCCGGACGAGCCCAGCGCGTCAAAAGGCGCAATCAGGGTCTGGTAATTATTACCCGTGCCGGTCGTATCCCGCTCAACGGATACCTGAGCCTGACCGGCGGTCCGGGAGTCGATCGTAATCCGGTAGCGCTGCGGAGACGGATTGCTGGTATTGGGCTGATCAATACCGGGATTCAACGTGCCGGTTCCGGCCAGATACCGGTAATCGGGTGCGGCACCGCGGATCGTCACGGAGTCCCGACGAAATCCGGGCCCGCCACGCCG
>JAWVWU010000571.1:0-2090 GCA_033723595.1 Marinobacter sp.
CAGGATCGGCCGGACCGGTCGCTCTCCCAATGGTGTTTTCGCATCATTGTGCAGAACGCCGAGCACGGCAGCGTGATCTACGGGTTGCTGTTTCTCGATATCCCCGATTCGCTGACCGCGTCGCGGCACTATGAAAGCACGACGCAGTTGTTCCAGTCCGTCGACCGGGCGATCTCAAAGATCAGCGTCACTCTCTCGAGCCTGAGTTTGCGGGACGAGCTGAAAATGTTTTCTTACGAAGATGCCCTTACCGGGCTCAAGAACCGGCGCTTCTTTGATCAGTTGCTGAAGCACGAAATCGCTGTTGCCAAACGGCTGAAAACACCGTTGTCGATCCTGATTGCCGATATTGACCATTTCAAGCAGTTCAACGACGAACACGGCCACGAAGCCGGGGATGTGGCGCTACGTGAGGTGGCGAGGGCGCTGGAGAGTCATTTCCGTGAAAGTGACGTGGCCTGCCGCTATGGCGGTGAAGAGTTCGTGGTGGTCCTGCCGGGGGCCAACAGCGACGATGCCCGGCAACGGGCGGAGCGGGTGCTGGCGGCTATTGGCGCGATGCCTATTCCTTATCGGGGCCGGAACCTCGGGTCTGTTACGCTGTCGATCGGCATGGCGTGCTGGCCCGAACAGGTTGACGCTGCGGAAGACCTGCTCAGCGAGGCGGACCGGGCACTGTATCGGGCCAAACAACTGGGGCGCCGCCGCATCGAAGCGGTCTGACCTCCGGCCCGGTCCCGCCAGCGGTCGGTCCGCGACTGGCCCGATAACGACGGCGCCGATATTTTCAAGACCAATTTCTGGAGATCCCCATGAACATCACGTTTGACGACAAAACCGCGCTGGTGACCGGCTCAACCGTTGGCATCGGCTATGCAACGGCGCTGGAGTTGGCGCGCTCTGGCGCCCGGGTGACCCTCAACGGCCGTTCCCAGGCGTCGGTCGACAAGGCGTTGGCCAGCTTGCGTGCGGACGTTCCGGAGGCCCAGGTTGACGGCGTTGCGGCTGATCTGGCCACCGCCGAAGGCTGCGAGGCACTGTTGGCCCGCTTGCCGGACGTGGATATCCTGGTCAATAACATGGGTATCTATGGCACTCAGGACTTCTTCGAGATCGACGACGCCGAGTGGGAGCGGTTTTTCCAAACCAATGTGATGTCCGGGGTCCGGCTGGCTCGCGCCTATACGCCGGGCATGGTCGACCGGGGCTGGGGCCGGGTGGTGTTTGTGTCATCGGAATCCGGTCTCAACATTCCCACCGAAATGATTCATTACGGGTTTACCAAAACGGCCAACCTGTCGGTGGCTCGCGGACTGGCCAAGCGTCTGGCCGGCACCGGTGTGACGGTCAATTCGGTACTGCCCGGCCCCACGCTATCGGAAGGTGTCAGCGGGTTGCTGCAGCGCCACGCCGATGCCCAGGGCATTACGCTGGACGAGGCGGCGGCGGGGTTCGTCAAGGCCAAACGCCCCAGCTCCATCATTCAGCGCGTCGCCGACCCGGCTGAAGTGGCCAACATGATCGTCTATGCGGTGTCCGAGGCCGCGTCAGCCACGACCGGTGCGGCCCTGCGGGTGGATGGCGGCATTGTGGATTCGCTGGTCTGACCGGGCCGGCCGTCATCCCGAGCGCTGAGTCTGACAGATCGAGATTTCCAGGAGGTAACGTCCATGACAGGTCCTTTGCACGGTGTGCGCATTATTGACCTGACCGCGATGGTTTCCGGGCCCCTTGCCACGTTAATGCTGGCCGACCAGGGAGCGGAAGTCATCAAGGTGGAAAATCCCGCCGGCGGCGACTTCACCCGATCCGCTGCCAACCGGCAGGGCGGCTTTTCCGCCTCGTTCCTCAACAATAATCGCAACAAGCGGTCGGTTGCGCTGAACCTGAAAGACCCGGAGGGCCAGCGCGCGCTGCTGCGACTGGTCGAAGGCGCCGACGTCTTTGTGCAGAACTTCCGCCCCGGCGTCATTGAGCGAATGGGGCTGGGCGAAGACGCCATCCGGGCGGTGGCGCCGGACATTGTCTATGTGTCGATCAGCGGCTTCGGAGAGCAGGGGCCCTACGCCCAACGACCGGTATACGACCCG
>JAWVWU010000572.1:0-2084 GCA_033723595.1 Marinobacter sp.
CAAACGCGAGGATACCCAGCAGCGACAGAATCCCGAACGGGATATTGATGAAAAAGACCCAGCGCCAGTTGAAGGCGTCGGTCAGGTAGCCGCCGAGCGTCGGGCCCAGTATTGGCCCGACCATCACGCCGACACCCCACAAGGCCATCGCGGATCCGTGTTGTTCGCGAGGATAGGTGTCCAGCAGCACCGCCTGAGACAGCGGCACCAGGCCCGCACCGAAAATGCCCTGCAACAGCCGGAAAGCCACCAGTTCCGTCAGATTGGTCGCCAGGCCACACAGGACCGAGGCAACCGTGAACCCGGCCACGGAGAGCAGGAACAGCCGCTTGCGGCCCAGGCGGGCCGCCAGAAATCCGGTCATCGGGATGGTGATGGCGGCGGCGACGATGTACGACGTCAGCACCCAGGAAATCTGTTCCGACGTGGCCGACAGACTGCCCTGCATGCTTGGCAGGGCCACATTGGCGATGGTGGTATCCAGCGCCTGCATGATCGTTGCCAGCATGATCGACACGGTCACCAGGCCACGCTGACGCTTCAGTGAGGCCGGTGAGAGCTCCGCCGTCGCCTCCATCAGGGCTGCCTTTCGTCCGCGTGGGCCGGTTCCACCAGGTTACGTATCCAGCCCACCAGAGCCGGAGGCTGACCCCCGGGATAACCGGTGTCCACTTCCACGGATGCACTCATGCCGGCCCGCAGGGTCATGGCACTCGGGGCCGAGTCCACCGCGATTCGTACCGGAATCCGCTGCACGACTTTCACCCAGTTGCCGGACGCGTTCTGGGCCGGCAAGACCGAAAATTCGGACCCGGACGCCTGTGCCAGGCTTGCCACCGTGCCGTGCAGATCGTGGTCGGGGTAGGTGTCGATGGAAATGGTGACGGGCTGGCCCGGGTGCATGCGGGTCAGGGCCGTTTCCTTGAAATTGGCCTCGATCCAGATGTCCCGGGTGCCAACCAGGCTCATCACAGGCGCGCCGCTGCGGGCATAGCTGCCCGGGTCCGGCAGCTTTGACGCGATCCCGTCAAACGGTGCCCGGATGTCCGTCCTGGCCAGGTCCAGCCGGGCCGATGCGAGGCTGGCCTGGGCGGCCTGAACGTCCGGATGCTGGTCAAGCGGCAGGCCGGGCCGACCATCGAGGCTGGCGGCAATACGGGCCAGATCGTGCTCGATGGAGGACTGCTTGCGCTGGGCTGTGGCGAGTTGATGGCTGAATTTCTCCAGCTCCGACTGCGACGTCAGGTTCCGTTTTGCCAGTGCCTGTTGCCGGGCGTATTCGTTGCGTGCATAGCGGACGTTCTCCCGGGCCAGAGCGAGATCCTGCTGGCGGGTAGCGTAGCTGGCTTCAAGGGTCTTGATCCGGTTTTCCGCCTGATGCACCTGGGCCTCTGCCCGTTTGACTGCAATGCGGTAAGGCGCGGCGTCGATCCGGATCAGCGCGTCGCCCTTGTGCACCGCCTGGTTCTCCCGGACCAGTACAGCGCTGATGCGACCGCTGACATCGGGCGACAGGTTGATCAGGGGCGCCCGCACATAGGCATTCTCAGTACTGATGTAGCGTCCGCCGAAAATCATGTACAGCACCATACCAATCACCGCAACGGCCGGGATGGCGATCAGCAGGCTTCTGCGCAGCCAGCGTTTGCGGGGCACGTCGACGGGCGTTTGGGGTGAGTCGTCTGACTGGCTCATGACAGGGTCTCCTGGGGAGGCTGGCCGTAGTCGGCGAGGTTGCCTCGGATCTGGTCAAGCAACTGACACAGCAGCTGCTGGTGTTCAACGGGTATACCGTGCATGGCCTGGGAGCGGGTTTGCTGGCCAAGCACCTGGAGTTGTTGCATCAGTGGACCTGCGTCGGCGGTCAGGAACAGTCGGTGGGCCCGCCGATCGCTGGCGTCAGCCCGACGCTCGACGCAGCCACGGGCTTCAAGTCGGTCGATGTGACGGGCAAGGGAGATTGGCTGCATGTCCAGCAGGTCCGCCAGTTCGGTCTGTTTCAGGCCTTCGTGGCGAGCCAGGCGGGCCAGCACTGACCACTGCGCACGGCTCAGGCCGGTGTCCCGGGCGCGGCGGTCGAAGTC
>JAWVWU010000573.1:0-2072 GCA_033723595.1 Marinobacter sp.
TACGTCGGCATGCGCTTCCAGTCCCGATTTGGCATTGCCTCGGTATTGCCGCTCGGTCACGACGTGATCATCATCCTCGGGGTTTTCTCCCTGTTCCAGTGGACGTTTGACCTGAGTGTGCTGGCCGCGTTGCTGGCAGTGATCGGTTACTCGCTGAACGACACGATCATCGTGGCGGACCGGATCCGGGAGAATTTCCGGAAGATGCGGGTGGATGACACGCCGCATATCATCAACGTGTCGATCCACCAGACCCTGACGCGGACACTGAACACGTCCGGAACCACGCTGGTGGTGCTGTTCGCCCTGTATCTGTTCGGTGGGGAAGCGATCAATAACTTTTCGATCGCGCTGATCATCGGTATCGGTGTCGGTACCTATTCGTCCATCTACGTGGCGGCGACGCTGCTGATTGCGCTTGGCGTGACCCGTCAGGACCTGATCATTCCGCCCAAGGAAGGGGCAGGCAGTGCCGACGAGGAAGAGCAGCCCCCGGAGTGGCTCAACCGGATGTAAGACCGGGCGGGCATCAAAAAAGCCGCGACATAGCTGTCGCGGCTTTTTTGTGGGTGTCCGATACCGGCTAAACCGGCCCGGATCAGCGAGGCAAGCGGCCTCGGAACGGATGCAGGACTTTCAGGACTTCCTTGAACAACTTCGGGTTGGCAACCACCAGTTGGCGGGCCTGATCCGAAGACGGGTTGCCTGAGAAGTCGCCGGTCAGGGCTCCGGACTCATTGGCGATAATCAGGGCGATGGCCAGGTCAGCGGCCTGCGGCCGGAAGATAACCGCTGCGTCCAGGTGGCCTGCAGCGACACGGGCGATGTCCAGCGCCATACACGATGAGGTGCGCACGCCGGCGGTCTGTTGTGCCAGGGTGCTCGCCAGTTCGCCCCAGAGCAGAGGCTCGTCCGAATGGCGCACCTGGTCAAGCAGGTTGGTGACGACCGTGGCCTGATCCGGATGACGCTGGCTGCCGATCCGCACCCGGCGACTGTTCAGAGCGGCACCGTGGCCGCGGCTGGCGGCATATTCTTCGCCACTGACCGGGTTGACCAGCAGCAGGTTCTCGGCGCGATTGTCCTTCTTCTGGATCATCGCCAGGGCAAATTCAGGGATGCCGCGCAGGAAGTTGTCGCGGCCCAGCACCGGGAAGATATGCCAGCTTCGTGGTTCAGAGCGTGCATCAGATTCGCCCAGGGGTGCGATGACGTGGTCCTTGTACGACTTCTGCAGCTGCTCTGCGAAACTGTCGTAGATGGACTGCTCGACCCGGTTGAGCTGAGCGTTCAGCTCGGCCGCATCGTTCTCGGTCAGTTCCTGACGTTCAAAATGAGCTTTGAGGAAATCGGAGCCCTGCCGCGCCACGCGCAGGGCCATTTTAATGGCTGGTTGCATCAGACTATTCGTCACCTGGGAATGTAAAGGTCGCGTATCATAACAAAACGGGGTTTTGGCTTGTATGTTTTTCGCGTCAGCAATCACACGGATACGCCGTGGATTCGGTTTCAGCGCCCGGGGTGCGATCTGGTAGACTGTTCGCCCGTTCAAGCTTGCGAGATCATCCATCCATGAAAAAACCGGCAGTCCCGTCCTCACAGTCTGGCACGTTCAGCGATCACGTCCGCATCGTACTGGTGGAAACGTCCCATTCCGGCAACATCGGTGCGGTTGCCCGTGCCATGAAAAACATGGGCTTGGGGAATCTGTGGCTGGTGAATCCCGCGTCGTTTCCCGATGAAACCTCGTACGCCCGTGCGGCCGGGGCGTCTGACGTGCTCGACCATGCCCGGGTTGTAGGGTCGCTGGGAGAGGCTCTGGATGACTGTGTGCTGGTGATGGGCACCAGTGCGCGCGGTCGCAAGGTGCCCTGGCCGGTTTTGCCGCCTCCGGAAGCGGCCACGCAGGTGCTTGAGACGGCGCCGAAGGGTCCTGTCGCGCTGGTGTTCGGGCGAGAGAATCACGGACTGAGCAACGAAGAGCTCCAGCGGTGCCACTACCATATTCACATCCCGTCCAATCCGGATTACAGCTCGCTCAACCTGGCGATGGCGGTACAGGTGATGTGCTA
>JAWVWU010000574.1:0-2071 GCA_033723595.1 Marinobacter sp.
GCGCCTGCCTGAGCCTGGTCACAGAACTGTTGTAACTGCTCAAGACGCTGCTGGACCGACGCCGGGCTCACATCCCCCTGCTCCATGGCCGCGATAACCGGGCTGACCCGAGTCGACACGGTGGCATTCAGTTGGGCAATGGTGTCCCAGTCGGCGTTGGCCAGGGCCTGGTGAAGCTGCGCAATCAGCGCATCGAGGTCTGCGATCGGCGTAGTCATCGTCTCTGCTCTGTCGGGAACGTCGTCACAGGATAGCCGATCGCCATGCCCAGAGCACACCGTCAGGCATCCGCAGCGGGGTCCACCGGCACCGCTCGAAGTCCACTTAACGTGCGGAAGGAAACCTCTCTGACCGTCGCCAGAAACGCTTGCATGAACGGCGCGGTATAGTCATCCCTGCGCACCGCTGCGTAAAGGTCAGACCACACACCGTCGTCGCCCAGCGGCCGGGCAGCCAGTAGCCCGGAATCTGTGTACTCCCGGACTGCCCAGGATGGTAGCGCAGCGACGCCTCGCTGGCTGGCCACCAGCTGTACGATCATCATCGTCATATCCGCGGTCCTGACACTCGCCGGCTCAACCCCCGCAGGCCAGAGAAACTGACGAAACACATCCAGTCTGTCCGGCGTCACCGGGTAAGTAATCATGACCTGATCCCGCAAATCGGCCGCAGCAATACGACGCTGACCCGCCAGCGCGTGGCTGAGCGCAACGGCCAGCAGGATCTCAAAGCGGAAAAGCGGCTCATAGACGATGTCGTCGATGGGCTGCGGGTCCGACGTCACAACCAGATCGAGCTCACCGCGAGCCAGCGCCGGCAACGCATCCAGGTGCCAGTGACCGACAAAATCCAGCTCGACATCCGGCCAGTTCGGGCGGTAGGCATTTACCGTCGGGATCAGCCACAGATAGCAACTGTGGCATTCAATGGCCATGTGAAGACGGCCTCGCTGACCTTTACCTAACTGAAACAGCGCGGACTCCGCTTCGGCCATGAGCGGCAACACCGTCGCTGCGGTCGCCAGGAGCTGCTCTCCCGCCGGGGTCAGGCGCAATGGCCGACTTTTACGCAGGTACAGCTGCACCCCGAACCAATCCTCAAGATCACGGATCTGATGGGAAAGCGCCGACTGAGTCACGTGCAACTGGTCGGCCGCTCGGGTGAGGCTGCCACTCTCGCTGAGGGCACGCAGGGTCTTGAGATGCTTGAGATCCAACATGAATTTTTTTCATAGTTTTCGTTAGGAATTTGATTTTGACTCATCAACACCCCGTCACACAATAGCGTCGATTGCTCACCACCCAAACAGGACACGACCATGACAACGCTGCATTACCTCGGGGTACCGCGAATTGGCCCCGCCCGGGAACTGAAATGGACCATCGAACGCTACTGGCAAGGACAGGTCAGTCATGACGACCTCAACGCAACCGCACGCATCCTCCGACGGGCCCAGTGGGAGCGCCAGCGAGACAGCGGTGCAGACCTCATCAGTGTTGGTGACTTCGCCTGGTACGACCACATCCTCGAACAGTCGTTGCTGTTCGGTGTGGTGCCACGCCGTTTTCGTGACACCTTGCCGCCGCGGACCGCCGACCAGGCCTTCACTCTCGCCCGCGGTCAGGCCGACCCCACTCACGGAGATCGCCCGGCCAGCCCCATGAGAAAGTGGTTTGATACCAACTATCACTTTCTGGAACCGGAATGGGACACCACTACCCGGCCCCGACTGGCCAGTGAGCCGCTCCTTGAGCAGGTCAGAGACGCCCAAGGGGTTCAGAGCGGCGTCAAGGTTCAGTTCATCGGACCGGCCACCTATCTCTGGATAAGCCGGTTCGAGGGTATCGATGAAGACGAGGCGCTCGAGAGACTGATACCCGTTTACCAGCAACTCCTTGATGAACTGGCCGGGGAAAACGTGCCGTGGGTCCAGCTTGATGAGCCAGTGCTGTGCCTGGACCTGTCTGCCGTCTGGCGCAGCCGCGTTGAGCGGGCTTACAGTCGTCTCGCAGCCAGTCCCTGCAACAAGCTGCTGGCCACCTACTTCGGTGGTCTGGAGGATAATTTGTCA
>JAWVWU010000575.1:0-2070 GCA_033723595.1 Marinobacter sp.
CGGGGCCATCCAGGCGCTGACCGGCGGCTACAGTTTCGACCTGACCAAATACAACCGGGCGATTCAGGCCAAACGCCAGCCGGGCTCAAACTTCAAACCCTTCCTGTACCTGTCTGCACTGGAACAGGGGCGTACCGCGGCAACTCTCTATAACGATGCTCCCATCGTGTTTGATGACATCGATCTCGAAACCACCTGGCGGCCCCAGAACTCCTCGGGTCAGTTCGAGGGACCAACACGTCTGCGCGTGGCGCTCTACACCTCCCGCAACCTGGTGTCGATCCGCCTGCTGCGGGATATTGGCATCCAGACCACGCTGGATTACCTGAAAAAACTGAAGATTCCGACGGACACGATGCCCAACAACCTGTCGCTGGCTCTGGGCAGCGGCGCCCTCTCTCCCATGGAGGTTGCGCGCGGTTTCGCGGTGATTGCCAACGGTGGTTACGACGTGACGCCTTACCTGATCGAGAGCATTCGAAACAGCAACAACGAACTGCTCTACAAGGCACCGGACGTCATTTTGTGCGATACCGATTGCGACGCAAAACCCGCAACTGCGAAGACTCCCTCAGGGTTGTCACCCGAGATACAGCCCGCACCTCGAATTGCCAAACGGCTCGCGGACCCGCAGGCGGTCTACATCATGCATTCGATATTGCGTGACGTCATCACCAAGGGCACCGGTCAACGAGCCAGAGCCCTCGACCGACCTGACCTGGGCGGCAAAACCGGCACCACCAATGAACAGAGAGACACCTGGTTCTCCGGCTTCAACAACGACATCTCAGCGACCGCCTGGGTGGGCTTCGATCAACCAGCGCCCCTCGGACGCGGTGAATACGGCTCGACGGCCGCGCTGCCGGTGTGGATGGAATACATGAAAACGGCATTGAAGGACCAGCCGATCGCCTACATGCCTCAACCCAACGGCATTGTCAGTGTGCGAATTGATCCCGCAACCGGCAAGCGGGCCCGACCCAGTCAGACCGACGGCGTATTTGAGCTGTTTCGTGAGGGCAACGCGCCGCCACCGCTCGAGACCGGTACCACTGCCAAAGCGCCCAAGGATGACAGCGGAGACAACCTGTCCCAGGAACTGTTCTGAGCGACATGCGTGTTTTTCCACTATAAAAAAACCGGCGCTTGCGCCGGTTTTTTCATGGACCCGTTCTCGCGTTTCGGGGCTAGCGAATATCGTCGATCGACGTCAACGGATAATGAGCCGGATAGGGGTTACGAGCTACGCCCGAGTCCACGGCCGCTCGCGCGACAGCGGCCGGGACGACCTGTAGCAGTCTCACATCCATGGGCTTGGGGATAATGTACTCGCGCCCGAACTCGAAACTGTCCACGCCATAGGCTTCACAGATTTCGGCCGGCACCGGCATCTTCGCCAGCTCGCGAATTGCATTGACTGCCGCGACCTTCATTTCTTCGTTAATCGTTGTTGCCCGTACGTCCAGTGCACCGCGAAAAATGAACGGGAAGCCCAGAACGTTGTTGACCTGGTTGGGGTAGTCCGAGCGGCCTGTCGCCATAATCAGATCATCCCTGGCCGCCAGAGCAAGCTCCGGGCTGATTTCCGGATCCGGGTTGGAACAGGCGAAAACAATTGGATTCGGCGCCATTTTCTTGAGCGCTTCAACGGGGAACAGGTCCGGACCGGACAATCCTAGGAACACATCGGCGCCATCGATGGCATCGTCCAGGGTTCGCTTGTCGGTCTCATTGGCGAACATGGCCTTGTACTGATTGAGGTCATCTCGGCCGGCGTGAATCACGCCCTTGCGATCGAGCATGTAGATATTTTCCGAACGGATACCGCAACTGACCAGCAATTTCATACAGGCAATGGCCGCTGCGCCCGCCCCCAGACACACGACCCGGGCCTCTTCAACCGCCTTGCCCTGCAACTCGAGCGCATTAAGCATGCCTGCCGCTGTGACAATGGCCGTTCCATGCTGGTCATCGTGAAAGACCGGGACGTGACACTTTTCAATCAGCGCTCTTTCAATCTCGAAACATTCTGGCGCCTTGATGTCTTCCAGGTTGATACCGCCGAAGGTA
>JAWVWU010000576.1:0-2063 GCA_033723595.1 Marinobacter sp.
ACTGGTGCTGGTTGGCGCAGCGATCACCCTGCCCATGGGACTCACGTCGACCAAGGAATACGCCGAGCTGGAATGGCCCATCGACATTTTGATTGCCATCGTCTGGGTTCTCTACGGCGTGGTCTATTTCGGAACCATTACGCGCCGGAAAACGCCCCACATCTACGTCGCCAACTGGTTCTTCGGAGCCTTTATCATCACGGTCGGCATACTGCATATCGGTAACAACCTGGAATTGCCGGTGTCCGCCTTCAAGTCCTACTCGATCTACAGCGGTGTCACCGACGCCATGATGCAGTGGTGGTGGGGGCATAACGCCGTGGGTTTCTTCCTGACAGCGGGCTTCCTCGGCATGATGTACTACTTCGTGCCCAAACAGGCTGGCCGGCCGGTCTATTCCTATCGGCTGTCGATCGTGCATTTCTGGGCGCTGATCGCCACCTACGTCTGGGCCGGCGGTCACCACCTCCACTACAGCGCCCTGCCCGACTGGGCACAGACTGCGGGCATGGTTATGTCGTTGATTCTGCTTGCCCCGAGTTGGGGTGGCATGATCAACGGCATGATGACGCTCTCCGGTGCCTGGCACAAACTGCGCACGGACCCGATCCTGCGTTTCCTGGTGGTATCACTGTCGTTTTACGGGATGTCCACGTTCGAAGGCCCGATGATGGCCATCAAGACGGTCAACGCGCTGTCTCACGACACCGACTGGACCATCGGTCACGTCCACTCAGGGGCTCTGGGCTGGGTCGCCATGATCAGTATCGGCGCCATCTATCATCTGGTACCCAAGCTGTGGGGGGTGCGAGCGATGTTCAGCACGCCGCTGATCAACCTGCACTTCTGGCTGGCGACGGTCGGCACGGTGCTGTACATCGTGGCCATGTGGGTCAACGGCATCATGCAGGGGTTGATGTGGCGTGCGGTTAACGCAGACGGCACCCTGACCTACAGCTTCGTGGAAGCCCTGGAAGCATCCGGACCGGGCTATTTCGTCCGCTTCTGCGGTGGCGCGATCTTCCTGTCAGGCATGCTGGTTATGGCCTACAACGTCCGCATGACCATTCGCCAGAAAGACCAGGCAGAGCTGGAAGCCAGCGCTGCTCAAGCGGTGTGAGCGGGAGAAACACCAGATGAAACATGAGATTATCGAAAAAAACATCGGCCTGATGATCATTCTGATCATCTTCACCATCAGTGGCGGCTTTCTGGCGGAAGTGGTCCCGCTGTTCTTTGCCAAGGAGGTGAACCAGCCGATCAGTGGCCTCAAGCCCCTTACACCGCTCGAGTTCGAGGGTCGTGATATCTATATCCGTGAAGGCTGCCACGTCTGTCACACCCAGATGATCCGACCCTTCCGCGCAGAAACAGAGCGCTACGGTCACTACTCGGTGGCCGGGGAGTTTGTCTACGAGCATCCTTTCCTGTGGGGCTCCAAACGCACCGGTCCGGACCTCGCCCGAGTCGGTGGCCGGTACTCGGACGCATGGCAGCGCATGCACCTTTACAACCCACGCAGTGTTGTTCCCGAATCGATCATGCCCGGTTTCCCCTGGCTGTTCGAAAACAAGATCGATGCGACAGAAACCGCCGACAAGCTCAGGGCCTACCGGAAACTCGGCGTGCCCTACACAGACGAAGATATCAACACGGCTGAAGAGCAGGTCAAGGGCAAGTTTGAAATCGAAGCCCTGGTTGCCTACCTGCAGCAACTCGGCACCGTCATTTCGAGCAAGCGCTGATCGCCATGGATATCAACGATTTACGCGGAATTCAGACACTGCTTGTGATGATCGCTTTCTTCGGCATCTGCTGGTGGGCGTACAGCGCGCACCGCAAACAGCCCAACGAGGAAGCCTCGCATCTGCCCTTTGACGATGACGAGATTGATCAGCGCACCCGGGAACACGAAAAAACGGAGAAAAAACGATGAGTACCTTCTGGAGCATCTGGGTCAGTGTGATCGTGCTCGGTACCATTTTTGGTTGCTGGTGGTTGCTGTTGGCGACTCGCAAAAGCCAGACCACCGATACTGAAACCGACCAGACGACAGGCCATTC
>JAWVWU010000577.1:0-2059 GCA_033723595.1 Marinobacter sp.
ACCGGGGTTTCAGAATCATCTCGATTGCTGAACACGGCGAATCCGTGGTGTCACAGGGTTGTTCGGGCGTATTGGCCAGGTTGCTCATGATCACGACTCCAGGTGTGGATAGGCGGCTGTCGCGCATCGGCAGCCCGGGCGGGAGTTACTGCTCATTCTAGCCCAGACACTGTCAGTGTGCGCTCAACCGATGAGACCGGCCGGTCAGCGCAGGTCCGATTGTTCCAGGTGTTTGCAACGTTGACTCACATCAACCGCCGCCACCTGGATTCGGTCTATAACAGTCGTACAGAGCTGAACCCGGGATTTTGCAGGCGGCGGCCTGACGTCATGGTGATGGAGGGACGATCGCCGATACGGCCTTACAGCAGCGGTCTGGCCGGCAATACTGAATACCATTGGCTCCGGCCGAGCTCTGAGAACCATCAACGACAGAGTCCTGGCGGTGTCCGATCTCGGGCCCGCCGAAACCGGGAGACACATCATGGACCGATTGAAAGGTAAAGTGGCCATCGTGACCGGGGGAGCGCTCGGCCTTGGCAGGGCTGCCGCCACCCGAATGGCGGAGGAGGGTGCCGCCGTCGCACTCTTCGACGTGCTGGACAAGGATGGCCGCGAACTGGCTGACCAGATCAACCAGCAGGGTGGTTCTGCTCAGTACTGGCACTGTGACGTGTCCAGTGAGAAGCATGTCGCCGAGGCCATCGCGGCGGTCGTTCAGGCGTTTGGCCATCTCGATGTGATGGTCAACAATGCCGGTATTTCCGGCGCCAACAAGCCGACGGACCAGTTGACGGAAGCCGAGTGGGACCAGGTTCAGGCCATTAACGTCAAAGGTGTGTTTTTCTGCACGAAACACGCGATACCCGCGCTCAGGAAGGCCGGTGGCGGCAGTATCATCAATCTCTCGTCGATTTACGGTCTGGTCGGTGCAGCGGATGTGCCGCCTTATCACGCCTCAAAAGGCGCGGTGCGACTGATGACCAAAGCCGATGCCATGATGTATGCCAGCGAAGGCATACGCGTCAATTCCGTGCACCCCGGTTTTATCTGGACGCCGATGGTCGAGCATCACCTGCAGACGATCGGTGACCTGGAAGAAGGACGCAAGGCAACCGCCGCGTTGCATCCACTGGGGCACATCGGTGAGCCTGATGATATCGCCTGGGGGATTGTGTACCTGGCGTCCGACGAATCGAAGTTCATGACCGGCTCCGAACTGGTCATCGATGGCGGCTATACGGCGCACTGAGTCATCGATGGCGGCGGCATCAGCGGTTGCCGCTGCCATTCGGGGTGGCCGTTACCGCGTCGTCATACCGGCAGATCCACTACCTGTAAAGCCAGGCGCGCCACCTCGGCCTGATCGGCGAGACGGCTGCCCGGAGCACTGATTGAGGCGGCGGCGGCAGCGATTGCCAGTCGGAAAGCAGCCGCTGCCGTCTGCCCGAGCCAGAGCTGGTAAATCATGGTCGAGACAAACGCGTCGCCAGCGCCCACATGGCAGACGATATCGACTTTCGGCGGTTTCGCGGCCAGGCGCAGACCGTTTCGACCGGCCAGCAACGCGCCTTCGCCGCCGAGCGTGACAATCAGGTACTCTGCAAACCCGGCCTGGACCATCTCGCTCATGGCCGCAAGCTGGTCCGGGAATCGGTCTGGACCCTGATACCCCAATTCCAGCAGCTCCTTGCGATTGAGCTTGGCCATGAACACACCGGCCTCAAGGGTTGGTCGCAAGGCCCGGGATGAGGTATCCAGAACCACGTTGACCCGGCGCTCTTTTGCCCATCGCACCAGGTAAGCGAAAAAATCATCGGGTACGCCCGCCGGCAGGCTGCCGCTGAGCACCAGGTAATCCGGCCGTGTTGGCAGTGTTTCAACGGCCTGCTGGCAGGCTTGCCATTCCCGCTCGGACAGCGCCGGGCCCGGAAAAACAAGATGGTAGAACTTGCCGGTGGCCTGTTCTGTCAGCGCCAGATTCTGGCGGGTGTTACCGGCGACCGGAATGGCCCTGACCGGTATGCCCGCAGTCGTGAGGCCAGCCTCGAGCAAGCCA
>JAWVWU010000578.1:0-2053 GCA_033723595.1 Marinobacter sp.
CGCAAGGCCCAGGCCAGAGTGCTGATAAGCACGAAGAACCAGAAGGCGAAATGCATGAGCCGAAGTTCACGGGGTTTGTCCCAACCCAGTCGTGGTAGTGACTGACGATAACTGACAAGCAGTCCGGCCGTCACGAGCACGACAATGGCCGCGGCCAGGATGTCGGAGGCCAGCAACGTCATTCCAAGTCCGGCAATGACCAGGCCTTGCAGGACGTCTCGCGGTCGGCTCCTGTTCGTCAGCATACCCGGTCCGGATTATAGGGGTTGATTTCACCCGGCGGACGGTGTCGAAGGCGTTTGTATTCCCACTGGTATTGGGCGGGGACGGCCCGCACACAGGCTTCAAGCGAGCGATTGAGTGCGGTCGTGGCGACGACGGGATCGGTATCGGCCAGAGCCTTGTCGGCCTCGCGGATGACGATCCGGAAACCCTTGCCGTCGGGCAGTCTCTCGGCATAGGTGACCAGTGCTCTCGCGCCAGTCTTCTGCATGAGTCGGGAGACCAGCGTCATGGTCTTGACCTCCATGCCAAAGAATGGCGCAAACGCGTTGCCTTTGCCTCGCGGCGACTGATCCGGCAGTATGCCGGCGACTCCACCTTCCCGGAGCAGCGTTGACAGCCGCGACAGGCCCCGGCGGTCACCGCGCACCAGCTCCGAGCCCAGGCGGCTGCGCACCTTGATCATATACGCCTCGAACTCTGCCAGATTGGGCGGGCTGTAAAGCGCGGCCATTTTGTAACGCGATGAAAAATACAAGCCGGCCAGCTCCCAGTTGCCCAGGTGTGGCGCCAGCAGAATCAGTCCGTTGCCGCTTTGCAGTGCCTCATCCAGAAGAGCCTCGCCTTCCACCTCCTGGACCAGGTCCAGGCATTTCTGCACGGGCCACTCCCAAATCAGAGGAATTTCCATTAAGGTCCTGCCGGTGTGTCGCATGCTTTTTCGGGCGAGTTGATCTCGCTGCCCGGATGACAGCTCGGGAAAGCAGATGGCCAGGTTGGTCAGTGTAACCTGTCTCGCCTGGGTCGGCAGATACCAGCCAAGCAGACCCAGCAGCGCGCCGGTTTTCTGGGCACCCTTGAGCGACAGAAAGGCCGCCAGGCGCAGAAGGCTGGCAATCAGATAATACTTGAGGGCTTTCATTCAGCGCCCGACCCCGTGCGATGTGAAAAGGCGAGTGAAAACTATCATTGTCATCCGGTCAGCGCAATTCAGACGCTGGCGAGACAGGCCAGTGCCAGACAGGAGAAAAACGTGACCACTGCAACTCCGGTATCGGTCTATTTTATAACAAAAAATGAGGCCTTGCGGCTGCCAGAAGCGTTGCGCCAGGTTGTTGGCTGGGCTGATGAAGTAATTGTAGTGGACTCGGGCAGTACCGACGAGACGGTTGCCATTGCCGAGCGTTTTGGTGCTCGGGTGGTGTTTCATGAGTGGCAGGGCTTTGCCTGTCAAAAGGCGTATGCCGCAAGTCTCTGCCGGAATGACTGGGTCCTCGATCTGGACGCCGACGAGGTGCTGTCTGAACAGCTCGTCGACTCGATAAAGGCGCTGTTTTGCGCGCCTATACCCGATGACATGGCCGGCTACCGGATGCGCTGGGTGCTGGCCCAGCCGCTGCCCGGACACCCGTTCCGGCATGACAAGCCGAAAAAAATCCTGCGGCTTTACCACCGCCAGCGCGCCGCTATTATCCCGGAACCCGGCAGTAATAACGACCGGCCTCAGGTCCGTCAGGGCAAGGTTGGGTTCCTGACCGGCGATGTCCGGCACCGGACCCTGGTGTCGCTCGCGCAGATGGAGCAAAAGTACGTTCAGCTGTCCACTGAGCAGGCACATTTCATGGCCGCAAAGGGCCGGCACATTTCCAGCGCCCGACTGGCCGCGGAATTTCCGCTGAAATTTCTGAAGTACTATGTTGTCCACCGCCAGTTCATGAATGGCTGGTTTGGCCTGAGTGTCTCAATCGTCGCCGCAAACCGGAATTTCATGCGATTGGCAAAGGCTCGGGAAATCGAGTTGCTTACCCGTCTTGAAAACCCTCACCCGGAC
>JAWVWU010000579.1:0-2051 GCA_033723595.1 Marinobacter sp.
TCAAGTTCCGGGACGGCATCGAACAGGTCTGCAACCAGACCGTAGTCGGCCACCTGGAAGATCGGCGCTTCTTCATCCTTGTTGATCGCGACGATCACCTTGGAATCGGACATGCCCGCCAGGTGCTGGATCGCACCGGAAATGCCAACGGCAACGTACAGCTGCGGCGCAACGATCTTGCCGGTCTGACCGACCTGCATGTCGTTGGGTACAAAACCGGCGTCAACGGCTGCACGGGATGCACCGACGGCCGCGCCCAGCAGATCAGCAACCTGCTCCAGCATCTTGAAGTTCTCGCCGTTCTGCATGCCGCGACCACCGGAGATAACGATCCCGGCACTGGCCAGGTCCGGACGATCAGACTTCGCCAGCTCTTCTTTCACGAAGCTGGACAGACCGGCGTCCTTGACGATATCCAGGTTCTCGACCGAGGCTGAACCGCCTTCGCCGGCAACCGGGTCAAACGCCGTCGGGCGAACGGTAACGACTTTGATGCTGTCACTGTTCTTGACGGTCGCAATCGCGTTACCCGCGTAAATCGGGCGGACGAAGGTATCTTCGGATTCGACGCGCATGATGTCAGACACCTGGGCAACGTCCAGCAGCGCAGCGACTCGCGGCATGAAGTCTTTGCCGACAGTCCCGGCAGCAGCGAAGATGTGGCTGTAGTTCTTGCCCAGCTCCGCAACCAGCTCACCCAGGTTCTCGCCCAGGAAGTGGCCGTAAACAGCGTTATCGGCAACCAGAACCTTGTTGACGCCGTCGATCTTGGCCGCGGCTTCGCTGACGGCACCGACGTTCTCACCGGCGACCAGCACATCAATGTCGCCACCAACTGCCTTGGCAGCGGCCACAACGTTCAGGGTAGCCTGCTTCAGGCTGCTGTTGTCATGTTCAGCAATTACAAGGATGCTCATTTAGATCACCTTCGCTTCGTTCTTCAGTTTATCGACCAGCTGGGCTACATCGTCGACCTTGATACCGGCCTGACGGGCAGCAGGGGCTTCCACTTTCAGGACGGACAGGCCACCAGCAACGTCGACGCCAAGGTCGGCCGGGCTCATGTTGTCGAGCGGCTTTTTCTTGGCTTTCATAATGTTCGGCAGGGAAGCGTAACGAGGCTCGTTCAGACGCAGGTCGGTGGTCACCACCGCCGGCAGGCCAAGCGAAACGGTCATCAGACCACCGTCCACTTCACGGGTTACGTTGACCTTGTCGCCGTCAACGTCGACTTCCGATGCGAACGTGCCCTGACCCATGCCGGTCAGCGCGGCCAGCATCTGGCCTGTCTGGTTGTTGTCCGAGTCGATGGACTGCTTGCCGAGAATAACCAGTTTCGGCTCTTCTTTCTCGACGACGGCCTTGAGCAGCTTGGCCGCCGCAAGAGACTGCACGTCTTCGTCCGTTTCGATGTGGATGCCGCGATCAGCGCCCAGTGCCAGCGCAGTACGGATCTGCTCCTGTGCAGCCTTGGGACCGATGGATACCACGACGATCTCGGTGGCAACACCCTTCTCTTTCAGACGAACCGCCTCTTCAACCGCGATTTCACAGAACGGGTTCATTGCCATTTTGACGTTGGCGAGATCAACACCGGTGTTGTCCGGCTTGACGCGTACCTTGACGTTGTAGTCGATAACTCGTTTTACAGCGACCAGAACCTTCATAGATTCCTCGTTCTTCTACGATGGGTTTAATGACTCGCAATCAGACAGACCCGGTCAAATAGTCAGCCTGGAAAGGCCGCGCCGAGCTGTCGTGATTCCTGTCGTATCAGTTCATTGCCTGACCGGAGTCTCGGGCAACAGAACGACGGTTTTATTCAGCAATTTCGCGCTGGGCCCTGATGGCGGGAACGGTACGGAGCGTCCCGAGGGCGCCATAATACTGAAGGCAAAGCGTCAGGGGGTCAATAGCCCTCACTGACGTTTAACCTCTGTCGGCCCGGCCATTACGGCCTTTGTTGACCTCAACCTCGAGTGAGACGATAATTTATTTCGACTCAAAACATCGGTTTACTGGTGCCCGGTCGAACCACCTCGGGCGCCGGA
>JAWVWU010000580.1:0-2047 GCA_033723595.1 Marinobacter sp.
AGCAGGCAATCGAAAACGCTTCACGTTCGTCGTGCGACCGGTAAACTACCGGAATGAACCGTTCTCCCTGGATTTTTCGCGTTGCCGTGCTGACGATTGTTGCGCTTGTGATGGCGGCTATCTGGCTGGTGCTGCGCCAACTTGGCATGCCGGTGAGCCTGGCGCCCGCCGCGTTATCGGACTGGCTTGACCAGCAAGGCATGCTGGGCCCGGTGTTGCTGATCCTGCTGATGATCATGGCCGTTGTGGTTGGCCCCATTCCGACCTTGCCGGTCAGCGCCACGGCGGGCCTGGTGTACGGGCTGTTCCCTGGCACCGCGATTGCGGTAACCGGGGCGCTGGCGGGATCCGTCATTGCGTTCTATCTGGCGCGGGTGCTGGGGCGTGACGCGGTCCGGCGCAAACTGGCCGGCAACGCGGTGTTTTCCGCCGACGGGTCCCAGCGGTTTCTGTTTCTTGCGGTCCTCCTGACGCGCCTGATCCCGCTGTTTTCATTTGCCCTGATCAGTTACGCGGCCGGCGTCACCGCTATATCTCTGTGGCGTTATGCCCTGGCGACCACCCTCGGGATGCTCCCGATGACCTTTGTCTTTGCCGGCCTGGGTCGCAGCTTTGCGCTTAGCCCGGTGCTGACGGTGCTGGCGGCCGCCGTGATTCTCGTGGTGATGAGCGCGTTGCCCTGGTATCTCGGTCGGCGGCCCCATTCCCGTCTGGCCCGGGCCCTGCATCTGGACCGTCCGTCCTGAGCCCTGAACCGCGGGCACCGACCCGAAAAGCGCCGGTGACAGTGCCATAAAGTCGGTAACAACTCCTCCTTCCGTTGACTTTTCCGGACTGGCTCTTTCTGTCAGGTTGACGTAAAGCCACGAGGAGTCGTCCCATGAGCCAAACCCAACCCCATCCATCGCTGCTGTCGGCTCCCACCACAGCTGGGTTTCGCCGCGTGTTTGCCCCACGCAAACTGACCTGCGGGCTGTTTTTTCCGATTGCCGCCTACCGGGGCGATATGCCAGAGCTGGGTGATCAGACCACGCTTGCTGCGAAGGCCGATGAGGGTGGGTTTGCGGCGCTGTGGAGCCGGGATGTCCCTCTGCGTGATCCGGATTTTGGCGATGTGGGTCAGATTCTGGATCCGTGGGTCTGGATGACCTACATGTTGCCGTTCGTCCGGCAGGCGGCGCTGGCGACAGGCTCGCTCATTCTGCCGTTGCGTCACCCGATCCACCTGGCCAAGGCAGCGGCTTCGCTGGACACACTGTCCGGCGGGCGTTTGATGCTGGGTCTGGCCTCGGGCGACCGGGCGATTGAATTCCCGGCGTTTGGTGTCGATCACGCCGGGCGGGGTGATAGGTTCCGCGAGGGCTTCCGCTACCTTGAGGCGTTGTTGGGCGAAACTTATCCGGTGCTGCGTACGTCGCTGGGGGAGTTGTCCGGCGCCGACCTGGTGCCGAAACCCGCCCACGGGCGGCTTCCGCTGGGCATTACCGGCGGGGCCCGACAGACGCCGGGCTGGGTTGCCGAACACGCGGATTTCTGGCTGACCTACCCGCGGCCGTTGCAGCAGATGGCCCAGGTCATGGCCCAGTGGCGTCAGTCGGTTCATGAAGCCGGAGCGCAGCTGGAAAAGCCGGTGGCGCAGTCGCTGTATATCGACCTGGCTGAGGATCCGGATGAATCGCCCAAGCCCATTCACCTGGGCTATCGGCTGGGGCGGAATTGGCTGATTCAGTTGCTCGGCGGGCTCCAGGAAATTGGTGTGAACCACGTAGCATTCATTCTGCGCTTCAGTCGCCGACCCGCTGCCGAGGTGCTCGATGAGTTGATTGCTGAGGTAATTCCGACGTTTCCGGCTCACTGAGTCTGCACAGACAATGGACCAGTCGGCAAACGCTTGCTGCCACGACAGCGGAGCATAAGGCTTGGCTGTATTCCGTCGAGATGCTTGGGTTGATTGGCGAACACAAAGCCGCGCTTCCTTACTGATCGATAATTCCGATTAATTAAACCTGTTTTATCTGATTTACAAATAAAAAAGGAGTTTTAGAAT
>JAWVWU010000581.1:0-2045 GCA_033723595.1 Marinobacter sp.
GGACCGCTTTGTGCCATCACCAGAACGTTTTTCTCGATGAATTCCAGTCCGCCAATGCCGGACCCTATCGCAACGCCGACACGCTCGCGGTCAAGCCCGTCGAACGCCTCAAGACCGCTGTGCTCAACAGCTTCCTGAGCCGCGATGAGGCCGTAATGCAGGAAGGCGTCCATTTTGCGGGCGTCCTTCGTGGACAGATACTGCTCAAGGTCAAGATCCCGGATCGCGCCACCAATTTTGGTGTTATAGCCTTCGGTATCAAAACGCTCGATCGGACCGATGCCACTGCGTCCTGCCCTGACACCCGCCCATGAGGTTGCAACATCGTTCCCAAGCGGGGAAAGCATGCCAAGACCCGTGATAACAACACGTCGTTTAGCCATAATGCATTTCACCTAATGCCCAGTGCGCGAGGCACAAATCTCCATCCTTTGTCATAAATCCGCCAATAAAAAAGCCGTCCCTCGGCTCTCGTCAGGACGGCTTATGCTTGGCGTAAGAATCGTGCAGAGTATCAGGTATGCGCGACGATGTAGTCGATCGCATTCTGAACACTGGCGAGCTTCTCCGCTTCTTCGTCAGGGATCTCGGTTTCGAACTCTTCCTCGAGTGCCATGACCAGCTCAACGGTGTCCAGTGAGTCAGCGCCAAGGTCCTCTACAAAAGAAGACGAGTTCTGAACTTCGGACTCTTTCACGCCCAGTTGTTCACAAACGATCTTCTTAACGCGCTCTTCAACTGTACTCATAATTTCCTCACTTTGATGTCAACCAAGCAACGATTGGGTTGCCAGTTTAGTTTAAACCCTTCCTGCAAACAAGCAGGGGCTTCTATCGAAAGTCTTGCGCTACAAGGGCTTGCAGTTACCTGCTACCCCATGAACATACCACCGTTTACGTGAATGGTCTCCCCTGTCACGTAACCGGCAGGTTCAGATGCGAGGAATGCGACCACTGCGGCCACCTCCTCAGGATTACCCAAACGACCAGCCGGTATGACTTCCAGCATAGCCTCGCGTTGTTTGTCGTCCAGTTTTCGGGTCATATCGGTGTCTATGAACCCGGGCGCGACACAGTTGGCCGTAATGCCGCGGTTACTCATTTCTTTCGCCAGGCTGCGCGTGAAACCCTCGATACCCGCCTTGGCCGCACAGTAATTGGCCTGACCGGGATTGCCCATACCGGCGACAACGGAGCTGATGTTGATGATCCGTCCCCAGCGGGCTTTGGCCATACCGCGCAGCACCGCCTTGCTGGTCCGAAAGACACTCGACATGTTGGTCTCTACCACGGCGGACCAGTCATCATCTTTCATACGCATTAACAGGTTATCACGAGTGATACCCGCGTTGTTGACCAGTATCAACGGGGCACCGGCTTCATCGGCAATCTGCTTCAAGCCGGCCTCGACACTGGCCGGGTCTGCTACATTCATGACGATGCCAAACCCGTCAAGGCCGTTCGCCTTGAATTCCGCAGAGATAGACTCTGCACCGTCAGGACTGGTCGCCGTACCCACTACCCTGGCACCGTTCTCGGCCAGGGCCCGGGCAATGGCTTTACCAATACCGCGGGTCGCACCCGTTACCAGAGCGGTCTTGCCTTCAAGAGACATGGCGTTTTCCCTTTCCGTCGTACGTTAAGCCCGGGGCTTGGCAAAGCCCGGGGACTGCTGATCGCGTCTCTAGCCTGCCTTCAGCGCCGACAATGTCGCCTCGAGTGTTTCAGGGGTCTCGATGCTGTACACCGGAAGGCCCTTGTCGACCCGCTTGATCAACCCGGCCAGCACTTTCCCCGCACCACACTCCACCGCGTGGCTGACACCGGCGTTAATCAGGGTGCGAACCGAATCGGTCCACAGCACCGGCGAATAAAGCTGTCGCACCAGGTTTGCCTTGAGCACATCGCTCGACTGCTCGGCCTGAGCCGTCACATTCTGCACGACCGGCATGACAGAATCGCTAAAACGCACATCATCCAGCGCCTTCGCCAGATCATCCGCGGCCCCTTTCATCAGGGCGCAGTGTGACGGCACGCTGACCGGCA
>JAWVWU010000582.1:0-2041 GCA_033723595.1 Marinobacter sp.
CGATGGCGAACCCATAACGTATGTCCACACTGCCGAGTTGGTTGCCTGGATCATTCTCCGCTCCATCCTGAGAATTATCGCGGCCAATCAGTGCGTCCCAGAGCGTTGATGCGCCTTCGGGACGTCCTTCTCCACCGAAGAGCAGCATCCGTGAAAACCCTATATCGAGCCCATCAATCGGCCTCAACGTCAGGCGCATACCCAGAAGTTTTGGTTTTGATATCTTACGTTCCGATTCCAATTGCCCGGCGAGTAAAGTCAACTGCCAGGGGCCAATCCAATTGAGCCACTCACTTTCGGGCGCTGCCGGATTCCGGCGATTCAACCATACCGCCGGCACCGGTCGCGCATTATTCGAGAGAATAAGACTGGATTGCCAGCCAGGCCCCCACCATCGATCAATCGCTCCGGCACCAAAGACCCAGTTGCCGGCTGTCGCGGCGAGGTAGGAACCATCCAGGCGTAATTCTTTGTCATCATCCGGCTGGTACGCATAGCTCGGTTTTAACCCGAGCGCCCAGTTTTCACCCTGCCACTGGAAGTTCATAGCGACATCGGCCTCGGCCAACGATGTCCGATCAAACCCTCTGGAACTGGGAATATCACTGTTGGCAGACAAGCTATATTCACCGCGGAAGCTGCGCCCCACCTGCTCTATTTGCTCAAATCGGAGGTAGGCGGCAGCGGACGCCTGATCCGATGGGATGGTGCGCTGAAGACCGCGATCCAAAGCCCCCCACATGAGGGGCCACGTGCTGACGGTCCGGTTTATGTAGCCACGATCTGCAAGCTTTTGAGCCGCAAATCGCGCCCTCGCGTCACCCGGTGTAATCCATGGCGCCGCCGATAGAGAAAAACTGATCAGGCACGCTACCGCCCCACCGACCAGTGTCCAGCGTTTTGAGGTCATAGGCTCATTGTCTAGCAGGAAGGAGGAAAAAGCGACGGCTGCCCAACTCCCTGTCGGGTTGTGAAATAAAGACTGAGGAAAGTAGGGGCGATTCTACGGCAAATGAACGGGCTGGCAAGTAACGATTGGTCTGAAAAGAGCACGATTGATTACACTGGTAAGTCAAAGGTTGTAAAAGGATTTCATCCCGACCTATGTAGTTTTCATGGCGACATAATGGCGCGCCTGTACGGCCAAATTGTCATCCGCTAGGCCGGGTTTTTCCGCAGCGCGGTGACCGGCAGTGTGACGGACTGCTGTGTCTGCATGAAGGCAATCAGGACGATCGCCCGCTCGTCTCCGTCGTAGTTCTGGAAAATCGCCTGCAATCCTCGGAACGGGCCCTCGTCAATGTCGACCGCCTGGCCGGGCTTGATGCCGCCCTGCACCTCGACCGCCCGCACGCTCTGTCGAATGTGATCAATCACCGCATCCTCAATGGGGGCTGGCCTGTTTGCGAAACTGACCACTTTGAGAACGCCCCGGGTCGATCGCAGTTTTGCCCACATCGGATCGGACTGCTCGAGGTTGATGAACAGGTACCCCGGGAACAGGGGTTCCAGCCGTTTAGCGCGCTTACCGCTTTTGATGCGCTCGACCATCACCTTTGGATAAAAGCAGGTAATGTTCTGATTCTGGAGGTTGTCGAGTGCGCGGTTACCCTGCGCGGGCTTAAGCTGCAGTGCGTACCAGGTCATTGGGGGCGACCTCCGTAGGCGATGAAATGAGGGTTACGGACATCTTCTTTGCCGTAGCGAACGGCATCGCCTTCCAGCGTTTCCATACGGCCACCGGCCGCTGCCAGCACCGCATGACCTGCGCCCGTATCCCACTCGCAGGTGGGGCCAAGCCGCGGGTACAGATCGGCACGGCCCTCGGCAATTCGACACAGCTTCAGGGAACTGCCTGCCTGCACCAACGTATGGGGCCCCAGGCGATCGATAAACGCCCGGGTCGCCTCGTTTAAGTGACTCTTGCTGGCGACCACGCGAGGCTGGGCTGGCGGGGTAACCACCTGAATTCGCTCTTTGTGGCCCCGGCGGTCGCGTTTCCAGGCACCAGTGTGCCGAGCCCCCCAGAACGCCTCATCCA
>JAWVWU010000583.1:0-2040 GCA_033723595.1 Marinobacter sp.
ATCTCCGAGACCTTGCCGATAAAGCCTTGCTGATCAACCACGAACTCGTTGATGTTGAGTTTGGCCAGCTCGCCCTCGCGTTTGAGCAGGTGTTCGGTCACGCCCTCGCGCTGCACGGTTTCCACCTTGCTGATGTTGTCCCAGAACGAGTTGGGGAATTCCTTGTAGCCCTTTGGCAGCAGGTCGATGTCGTCCAGCAGCTGATCGTTGTGGTAATCCTGCGCCTCCACCCCGAAGCCCCGGGCCTTGAGTCGCATGTTGATGTCTTTGCTGACCAGGATGATGTCGCGGGACTTGTGGCGGTCCTGCAGGGCGGCGAGGGTGTTGATGATCTTGTTGTCGTTCAGGTGCTCCGGCAGGGAGTGGTTGCCGGCGTGTCCCGTGCTCATCAGTATGGACAGGGTGCCGAGCGGGTCTGCCTTTTTGGCGCGGACAATGGGCACGCCGCGTTCGATGTCCTTCGGGGTGGCATCGCCCAACAGCTTGTCGATGTTGCGGATGGCCTGACGGCAGTCGGCGGCGACCGCCTGCTTGCCGGACTTGAGGCTGTCCAGTTCTTCCAGGACGGTCATCGGAATAATGACATCGTGTTCTTCAAAATTCAGGAGGGCGTTGGGGTCGTGGATCAGGACGTTGGTGTCGAGGACATACATTTTTTTCCGAGCTTGCTGTGCTCTTGGCATAAGGCTCGATACCTCTCTAATAACAGGCGGTTGGGAGGCGGTAGTGTGGTGCTGCTCAGGGTGCGTCAGGCAGATCGGCGTCTTCGCTGGCACAACGCTGGGTCAGCGCCTTGTCTGAAATCAGTTTTAACATATCGTAAGTGGTTATAATACCTGTAATTTTGCTATCTCTGGTCACAAATATACGGTGCAGATGCTCCTTCATCATGATGTTGGCAATGTCGCGGACCGGGGTCTGCTCGTCCACGGATAGAACGCTGGGGGTCATGATGTCCCGGACCTCCACCGGAACCTTGCCCATTTCCTCGAAAATGACCATGCGCAGGCGTCGTGCTTCGGCCTGTTCTTCCGGCGTCAGACTGGCATCGCTGTCGCTGCGATGAGATGACCAGCGGAATTCGGTGATGTCCTTGAGGGTGGCAATCCCGACGATCTCGCCGTCACTGTCGGTCACCGGGCTGCCGGTAATTTCGTTGTCGGTGAGGAAGCGGGCTAACCGATCCATGGTCCATGACTGGGGTACTGCCTTGACGCTGGGCGTCATTATCTCGTGAGCGAGAACGGTCATGCGATGCGATCCTGCCATGATGCGCCGGGTATAGTCTGAGCTTAGCGGTTCAGGCTGACTTCGTCATCCCCTGTTTGCGGGGCCGGGACAACACCGCGCAATTGTCCCGTCTCGTCGTAAACCAGCACGTGGTTCTGATAGCGGGGCTTGCGGGCGACCTGCTCCAGCTTGCGCAGGGATTTGAGGGGGATGTCGACCAGCAGGGTGTTAACCAGCCAGCTCGGCAGGGCGCCGTTGGGATCGGTGTGCTGAACCCAGATCATTCGGGTCTTGTTGCCCTCGGGAATCAGGTGGTAAAGCGTGTCAGATCGATCCACCCGTATGTAATCCGGGTTTTCCGGGCGTTTGCCTGGAACCGCATTGAGGTTCATGATCACATCCCCGTGCTGCTGGTTGCCGTGGGTCTGGATGTGCAGCACGTAATCCCGATCGGTCACCGGCCAGGGCATGTTGTTGACCGAATAGGCGTAGCGATCCTCGAAGTGACCGCCGTCGAACTGATCCGCCTGGACACAGCCGTGCACCCACTCCATGCAGGACTTGGGGTTGACCATGACCGCCATGACGTTGGCCAGGGGCACATCCAGCAGGGCGTCCGCCTTGAAGGCCTCGAAACTCGAATCCGGGCGATCAATGGTGTAGATGCGAATGCCGTGGTCCTCGGTTTTCAGTGTCCAGTCCGCGTTCTCCGCCGGCAGTTCCGCCCGCGCAGTCAGTGACAGGGCCAGACCCAGTGTCGCCACACTGCCGATGAGCCATTGGCGCCAGTTGCCTGCGGTCATAATTGAA
>JAWVWU010000584.1:0-2023 GCA_033723595.1 Marinobacter sp.
GCGCAAATCCGCGAGCAGCTGGTTAACGGGCTTACAACCTGGCATGGCGAGCGCCCGGACAGCCTGGGCCCCACCGAGACGGAACTGGCAGGTCTGATGGGGCAACGCTTGCCCCATGAAGTGCGCCGGGCCGTCCTGACAAAGCTGTTGAATTGCAAAGACGT
Source organism: Marinobacter sp. (assembly GCA_033723595.1). Classification (GTDB taxonomy): domain Bacteria; phylum Pseudomonadota; class Gammaproteobacteria; order Pseudomonadales; family Oleiphilaceae; genus Marinobacter. The sequence continues at coordinate 165 of JAWVWU010000584.1, forward strand.
GGTGCGCGCCGGATTTCGCTTCCATCGCCCCGGCCACCTGCCGGTGCTCGCCGAGCAGGACCAGCAAACCCTCGATGCCACGGCAGGCGTTCTCAGAGACGCTGGCCTGCGGCCCCCGATTGTCGGCGAACTGGCCGACAAGCTGGCGATGGACAAAGCAGACTGCCTGGTTTTCCTGGATCGGATGCAGAGCCTGGGTCTGCTGGTCCGGGTTGCTGCCAATCGTTATTTCCTGCCGGCCACCGTGACTGAACTGGCCCGCATCGCGGTCGATCTGGCGCGATCTTCGGCCAACGGCAGCTTTGACGCCGCAGCCTTCCGGGATGCCTCCGGCATCGGCCGTAATCTGACCATTCAGGTGCTGGAGTATCTCGACCGGGCGGGCCTGACTGCGTTCGCCCGGGAACAACGACGCCTGCAGCCCGGCTACGAAAAACTTCTGGCAGCCGAATAAAGTGCGTTAGGCTTGTGACCCCGGTCTGCCAACCAGACTGGAGAGGCATCGCTTCCGGTGGAGCGCCCGGACTTCAAATCCGGTGAGGTGCGTACGACGTGCCTGGTGGGTTCGACTCCCACGCCTCTCCGCCACCGTATCGACCAGTCCGATTACGGCCGCTTCAATGCCGTTGCCATTCGCCGTCCATCGCGCCCCGGGGCACGTCGCCTGCGCTCTCCTGACAACCGGAATGCCGGGCGATCGGTACCCGCTGCAAAGCCGCTCATGGCGCCGTCTCAATCATTAGACATTAGTGGTAAAAAGCGCGAAGTTTAATTGCTTAATCCCCCAACATTTGAAAGGTTAGAGTGGTGGAGGCGCCCGACTTCTCATCGGTCATGGCGTCCTGTGGTTCAACAACAAGAACAAGTCCGGGAGAGAGACAAATGTCCAATTATAAACTTAACCGTCGAAAGTTCCTCAAAGGCAGTACGGTCCTGGGGGCAGGACTGGTTGCTCCAACCATTTTCACCCGATCTGCAAGCGCCTACACCAACGCGCCCGGAAAAGGCAGCGTGGTCCTGGGCTTCAACGTACCCCAGTCAGGTCCCTACGCCGATGAGGGTGCTGACGAACTGCGCGCCTACAAACTCGCCGTCAAACACCTGAACGGTGAAGGCGACGGCGGCATGATGAGCACTTTCTCATCGCAGGCACTGAACGGCACCGGCATTCTGGGCCGCAAAGTCGAGTATGTCACCGGCGACACCCAGACCAAGTCAGACGCAGCACGTGCGTCCGCCCGAGCGATGATTGAAAAGGACGGCGCCATCATGATTACCGGGGGCTCCTCCTCTGGCGTGGCGATCGCGGTACAGTCCCTGTGCCAGGATGCCGGCGTCATCTTCATGGCCGGTCTCACCCACTCCAACGACACCACAGGTAAAGACAAGAAGGCCAACGGTTTCCGCCACTTCTTCAACGCGTACATGTCCGCGCAAGCGCTGGCACCTGTTCTGGTTGACCATTACGGTTCGGATCGTAAGGCCTACCATCTGACCGCCGACTACACCTGGGGCTGGACTCAGGAAGCGTCGATGATACAGGCCACCGAGGCGCTGGGTTGGGAAACCGTCAACACCGTACGGACGCCGCTGTCCGCCACGGATTTCTCATCGTACATCGCCCCGGTGACCAACTCCGGCGCCGACGTACTGATTCTGAACCACTACGGTTCCAACATGGTCAACTCACTGACCAACGCCGTGCAGTTCGGTCTCAAGAACAAGAAGGTCAACGGCAAGCAGTTTGAAATCGTCGTACCACTTTACTCGCGCCTGATGGCACAGGGTGCCGGTGACGCGGTCAAGGGTATCTTTGGCTCAACCAACTGGCACTGGTCACTGAAGGATGCCGGCTCCAA
>JAWVWU010000585.1:0-2019 GCA_033723595.1 Marinobacter sp.
CCCAAAGCAACCCGCTCAATGCGCCGGTTGATATCCATGGCGACCGTGGACTGTTCCTCACTTGAGGTTGCTACATCTCGTAGCATGGCCGCGACGGATTGAATCGAGGCATTCATCTGGCTCAGCAAGGCAATCATTGCATTTCCGGACTCAACGCCGGAGGCTACGGACTGCCGCGCCTGATCGAGGCCATCCTGCACCTTGCCGGTGCTGGTCTGGACTGTGTCGACGATCGCGGTGATATCCGAGGTCAGAGACCGGGTCCGGTCAGACAGTTGCTTCACCTCATCCGCCACCACCGCAAAACCCCGGCCATGGCTACCCGCTCTCGCGGCTTCGATGGCAGCATTCAACGCCAGCAGCGTGGTCTGTTCAGATATGTCGTAGATCGCCCGGGTCACTGTCGCCACTTCGCCGATGGCCTGGCTGAGTTCGTCCACCATTGAACCTGTTGCTGTAACGTGGGTGTCGATGGACTCCAGAGCGTGGCGGGTTGTGCTTCCCATAACATTGCCCTGTCCTACAATTTGCTCACCCTCGGCGGCGGTATCGCTGGCTTGAGCCGATTTTTCCGCTACCTCACGAAAACTGGCACTGAGTTGTTCAACCGCGTCTCTCATCTGCTCAGTTTCCTCGGCCTGTGCCGACGTCGTCCGACTCGCCTCACCGGTCACCAGGCGAAGGTCCGTGACCACAGCGTCGCTCTGGTTAGCGGATGCCCGGACCGATTGCAGGGTGGTCTCAAACAGGTCCAGGAAGTGATTGGTCGATCGGCCGATACTGCTGATTTCATCCCGGCCCTGCTGGTCAAAACGGCTGGTCAGGTCGCCTTCGGCCAGTTGCGAGGCATTGTTCTGGAAGCGCGCTACCGACCGTTTCATACGAACCAGCACGACGCCGACCAGTATGGCCAGCAGGGACGCTGTGATGGAAAGTGCGACCAGGATTCGCGTGCGTTGGGTGCTCAGGTTGGCAGCGATGCTTTTGGCGATAGCTTCGCTATTGGACGACGCCAACTCAATGGTATTGCGAAATGAATCCTGCAGAGGCACGAAGCGGGACTGGTAAACACTCTCAATCATTCCCAGTGCAGAGGCCGGGTCGGTCTCGGCCATTTTGCTCAAGGCGAGGCTCTTCCGATAATAATCCTCCCACGCGGCAGCGGTTGTCGCGATGGCCTGAACCAGGTCCGGGTTGCCACTGCCAGCAAGCTGTTCTCGGGCCGAAGCGAACCGGCGCTTCAGATCGTCGTTGACCCGTTCAAGCAGCGGCGCTGTGTCAGGCATGATGGGGTCGGCTTTGATGGTGGTGGTCGCCCGGGCAAGGGCCTGTGAGAGAGTCTGCGTGATTCGTGTCGCTTCATTGAATTGCAAGGACTGATCCATAACCCGGTCCGAGCTGAACAGCGCAAGGCCACTGATCAGCAGGGCCAGCAGCAGAGACAGCGTCGATAACAAAATGACCTTCAGGCGGATAGACATTCGGTTACTCCCAGGCTGGATCCGGATACACGGGCGGATCTCCGGGGCCAACTGCAATCCGGTCCAAATGGCGTTCCGCGGAGATAACGCCACGCTATCGCTTCGACATGACATTTTTGTGACGGCACAGGTTGATGGACATCAGGTTGACGGCGGCGCACTGGGGTATCTCCCGGTCACGCAGACTGGTTACAATAACCTCGGGTCATGGCCGCCTGGACGAGCCATGGGTGTCGCCACGACCGCGTAAAGGGTTGCTGGTGACCGTTGTAGAACCTGTTGATAGGGCCGGCAGATGCCAGAACCCATTGAGTATGCAAGCGCGGCAGCGCTGAAAGGCGGCCGGGGGCTGCGCAGAATATTGAATTCCACCCGTTACTCCATGGCGGGCTTGAAGGCGGCGTTTGTGAATGAAGCGGCGTTCCGGCAGCTGGTTCTGCTGAACGTTGTGCTGCTGCCGCTGGCCTGCTGGGTCGATGTGTCGGCGGCTGAACGGGCGATTCTGCTGGGGGCGCCGCTGCTGTCGCTGGTGATCGAA
>JAWVWU010000586.1:0-2012 GCA_033723595.1 Marinobacter sp.
ATGCCGTATATGCTGCCGACTTTGGCATCCTCGAGTGTCTGCAGAACGCCTTCTTCGAGACATCGTACGGTTTCAATGGCCTGGTTATTCAAAAGCCTGTCTTTCAGAGTGGACAACGGCAAAGCGCCCGCGCCGCGAGTTACCGGGAACAGGCTTTCAAGCTCCGTCCAAAGGTGCTTCTTGCCGTCTGCCGGGTACTCGTAAAACCCTGCCCCCGCCGCCTTGCCCCGGCGGTGGTGGGTATCCACGAGCGTATCGATCACCGCCTCTGCCGGATGCGCTTGCCAGGTATGTCCGGCCGCTTCGAGGTCCCTTCGGCTCTGGTTTCTGACGTGTTGTATCAGGGTCAGGCTGACCTCGTCGCACACCGCCAGCGGACCGACGGGCATGCCGCTGAGAACACCTGCATTCTCGATGCTGGCCGGGTGTACCCCTTCACCCAGCATGGCGACACCTTCGTTCACGAATGTGCCGAACACCCGCGAAGTGAAAAAGCCCCGGCTGTCATTGACGACAATGGGTATTTTGCCAATCTGTTGTACGTAGTCGAACGCGCGAGCCAGGGTTTCGTCCGAGGTTTCCCGGCCGACGATGATCTCAACCAGTTGCATCTTGTCGACGGGTGAAAAGAAATGCAGGCCGATGAATTTGTCGGGCCGCCCGGCGGCTCTGGCCAGCTGGGTGATCGGGATGGTCGAGGTGTTCGAGGCAAACAGGCCGCCGTCTGTGAGTCGGGGTTCGGCCTCGCGGGTCACCGTGGCTTTGAGCTCGCTGTCCTCGAAGACGGCCTCGATGATCAGGTCGCAACCGTCCAGGTCGTTCACATCCGTTGTGGGACGGATTCGGGCGAGCGTGACTGTTTTATCGTCTTCGGTCATACGACCCCGGCTGACTTTTTTGGCCAGCAGGTTGTCCGAGTACTGTTTACCTTTTTCCGCGGCCTCGGGCGTGACGTCCTTGAGCACCACGTCGATGCCCCGGGTGGCGGTGGCGTAGGCGATGCCCGCACCCATCATGCCCGCACCGAGGATGCCCACTTTGCTGAACCGGGCCCGCGCCACCCCGTCTGGTCGGCTACTTCCGGCCTTGATCGCGTTGAGCTGAAACCAGAAGGTGCCGGTCATGTTTTTGGCCACCTGGCCGGTAGCCAGTTCGGTAAAGTAGCGGGTTTCGATCCGGTCACCATTATCGATATCGACCTGAGCGCCCTCGACGGCGGCGGCCAGAATACGCTCGGGCGCCGGGTAGCAGCCGCGCGTTTTCTGTTTGAGGATCGCTGGCGCGATCGCCAGCTTCTGGGCCATGGCCGGATGAGAAGGTCCACCGCCGGGAAACCGGAAACCCTTCTGGTCCCAGGGTTGCTGGCAGGACGGGTGGCTGTGGATGAACTCGCGGGCACGGGCCATCATGTCGTCTGTACTGGTGGCAAGCTCATCCATTATTCCGGCTTTCAGGGCCGCTTTAGGGGTCGCCTTTTTACCCTCCATCAAATAGGGGAACGCGGCTTCAAGTCCGATCATGCGGGGCAGCCGCTGTGTTCCGCCGCCACCGGGTAGCAGTCCCAGAGTGACTTCAGGCAGCCCGAACTGAATCCGGTCGTCATCCAGCGCAATGCGATGATGACACGCCATCGCGATTTCCAGGCCGCCACCGAGGGCGGACCCATTCAGTGCTGCAACGACAGGCTTTCCGCAGGTTTCCAGGGCCCTGAGATCGGCCTTGAGCGCGCCGACCATTATTTCAAAGTGTTCGGCATCAGCGCGGGTCACCCGGTGCAGCTCATTGAGATCACCGCCGGCAAAAAAAGTCTGCTTGGCCGAGGTGACGATAATGCCCCGGATCTGATCGAGATCGTTTTTCAGCCGTTTGACCGTCTCCGCGAGAGCGTCCCGAAAGACGCCGTTCATGGTGTTGGCGGACTGGCCAGGCATATCGATAGTGAGGGTCAGGATCTTGTCCCGGTCTATGTCGTAACGAATGGCGCTCATTGAATGGTCTCCTTCTGGAATAGG
>JAWVWU010000587.1:0-2010 GCA_033723595.1 Marinobacter sp.
CTCGGACGGTGGCGACGCCATCGTGGCCGACATGTCCATCAAATCCGTTAAGGATTTCAAGGGCAAGAAGGTCGGCTACAACCCGCTGTCACCGTCAGACTTCCTGCTCGCCTATGCCCTGCAGAGCAACGACATGGGCGAAAAAGACATCCAGGCCGTCAACATGACCCCGGAAGCGATACCCGGCGCCATGGCCTCCGGCAGCCTGCCGGTTGGCGTGACCTACGAGCCCAACGTTTCCCAGATCATCGGGATGGGCGATGGCAAGCAGTTCCATGTGGTGTACTCGTCCAAGGACGCCCCGGGCCTGATCACCGATGTTCTGGCCTTCAACGAGGACATGATCGGTGAACACAAGGCCGCCATCACCGCCATCATCAAGGGATACCTGGCGGGCCTGGCCTACATGAAGGAACACCCGAAAAAGTCCGCCGAAATCATCGGTAAGGTCCTGGGTGTCAGTGCCGAAGAAGCCACTGCCCAGATGGAAGGCGTGTACAACATCCCCCTCGACGAGATGCCGAAAAACTTCCGCAAGTCAGACGACACCCTGTCGTTCTATGGCAGCGGGTCGGTGATCGCCGGGTTGCTCAAGAAGAACGATCAGATCCCGATGATTCCCGATTTTGCCGACACCTTCGATGCCAGCCTGGTGCAGGCGCTCGCCCAGTAAGCCGATGCGGCGGGCCGAACCATGCCCGCCCGTTTCCCGACCGGAGGAATTATGTCCAAGCCGCTTTTTCGACATGCTGACGGGTTGCTTTGGAACGGCGCTGCCATGGCCTACGGAGTGCTCGGTTATGCAGCGGGTATTGCCATGCTGCTGGCCGACAGTGTTCCGGTCAACCTGTTCGGCACCCTGTTGCTGGCCCATGCCCTGATCATCAGTGCCTATCTGATCCACGAGTTCGCCCACACTGCGGTGTTCAGTGAGGCGCGGCACAACGCCCGGGCCGGCGCTTTTTTCAGCTGGTTGACCGGCGGTTGTTACGCTGACTTCAAGGACCTGCGTCACAAGCACATGCGTCATCATGTGGACCGGGCCGACGTCATTACCTTCGACAGCAAGGTGTTTTTAAACCGTTTGCCGGGCTGGGCCCGCAAACTGGTTCTGGCCCTGGAGTGGGCCTACATACCGGCGATTGAACTGATCATGCACGGCTACGTGATTGCGATGCCGTTCATCGGCCAGACCGACAAGCAGCGGGCCCGCCGTGGCCGCGTTCTGATGATTCTGCTGGTTCGGGCGGCCGCGTTTGGTCTGCTGGGCTGGTTGTCGCTGAAGGCACTGGCGTTATACACCGTTGCGTGGATGCTGATGATCACGGTGCTGCGTTTTACCGATGCCTATCAGCACACTTACGACGCCTTTGCGGTGCTGGAGGAGGGTGATATCCCGGCCGACAAATTGCGCGATCGTGCCTACGAGCAAAGCAACACCTTCAGCAATCTGGTGTCGGTGCGCTGGCCGGCATTGAATCTGCTGTTGCTCAATTTCACCTATCACAATGCCCATCACGAGAAGCCGATTGCGCCCTGGTACCGCCTGCCTGCGCTGCACGCGGAGCTCTATGGTGACGGCTACCGTCAGGTCGTGCCGATGCGCGAGCTGCTGAGCAGCTTCCACCGCCATCGCCTGCGTCGGGTCATCAGTGATGACTACGGCGTGCTCGATGACTCGCCCAAACGGGCCGACAACTTCTACGGCGCCGTTGGTGTGTCTTTCCTGACGGCGGTATGACGATGCAGGACCTGGACTTCAGCGGGCGTCGGGTGGTGATTACCGGCGCGGCCAGCGGTATAGGCCGCGGCCTGGCCCTGGTGGTCAGCCACGGCGAGGTAATGCACTGATGCGTACTGCTGCGCTTGCCGGCCAGACCGTACTGGTGACGGGCGCCGCCACCGGTATCGGCCGGGCCTGCGCCGTTTATCTGGCCGCCGCCGGTGCCCGGGTGTGGGTGAATCATCTCGATCAGCATGAACTGGCCGAGGACCTGATCGACCAGATCC
>JAWVWU010000588.1:0-2006 GCA_033723595.1 Marinobacter sp.
GAAACCCGTGTCAGTTCTGGGCAGGTTTCGGACTCCCGTAGCGGCAGCGCCAACAACAACGCGACGGGCAACGCCGGGAACGCCTCGAATCAACAGGACAGTTCCAGCTCGCTGGTGGGTACCCGCATTTCAACCGAGACGGAATCGGATTTCTGGGCGAGCCTGAAGTCCACGGTCGGAATGATTGTGGGTGATGAGAGTGACGCCCGCGTGATTGTGAACCCCGGGGCCGGGCTGGTCATGGTTCGGGCAGATGCCAAAACCTTGTCGCAGGTGGAAAACTATCTCCGCAAAACCCAACTGATCATGCAACGTCAGGTTATCCTGGAAGCCAAGATACTCGAAATCAGTCTGAACAAAGGGTATCAGCAGGGTATCAACTGGTCCGACATCCAGAGTGCATCCAGCGTTACCGCGACCGACGGTTTTCCAGCCGAGTACACGGCGGAAAGCCTCGCGGGGCAGGCTGTTACCAGTGCGGACATTGGCGGCGTTTTTTCGGCCAGCTTTCGCGAGGGGACGTTTACCGCCCTGATCAAACTGCTTGGCAAACAGGGCAATGTCCAGATCCTGTCCAGCCCGCGCATATCCACCGTCAATAACCAGAAAGCTGTGATCAAGGTGGGGACCGATGAGTTTTTTGTCACCGATATCGATTTCCAGAACGATAATGCCGTCAATAACACCACACAGAATACCAATACGTCCGTTCAGCTTACGCCGTTTTTCTCCGGCATTTCCCTGGATGTGACGCCGCAGATTGCAGAGGATGGATCGGTGACGCTGCACGTGCATCCGTCGGTCAGTGAGGTCAATGATCAGGAGAAGATCATTACCATCGGAGACCGGGATGTCACCCTGCCTCTGGCCCGCAGTAAAGTCCGGGAGACCGACAGCGTGATTCGTGCGGACAGCGGCCAGATTGTCGTTATCGGTGGCCTGATCCAGAACAAGAGTGAGGACAACAACGCCGCGGTTCCGTTCTTCAGCGAAGTGCCGGTACTGGGTGAGTTCTTCAAGCAGCGAAACTTCACGGCTCAGAAAAGTGAACTGGTGATTCTGCTCAGACCCACGGTCACCAATGCCACCGCGTATCAGGATGATATTGCGGCCAGTCACAAGCGGATGTCTGTGCTGCGCCAGGTTCTGGAATCGTCGGACTCCGTGACGCCTCGGCCTGAGCGGGCCGGACGCTGATAGGGGCGAGCAATGTACGAGACCCATTTCGGCTTGCAGGAAGCGCCTTTCGCGCTGACGCCCAATACCCGCTACTTCCTCAAATCGAAGGGCCACAGCGACGCCCTCGAACTGCTGATGGTCGCGCTGCGTGAGCGGGAAGGCTTCATCAAGATCACGGGTGAGGTTGGCACCGGCAAAACACTGCTCTGCCGACTGCTGCTTAATGCGCTGTCGAACGAGATGACCACCGCGTATTTGCCGAATCCCAGCCTGAGTCCCGAAAACCTGTACGAGGCGGTCGCCGATGAACTGGATGTGACAGTCGGCAGCCCGGACAATACGCATCGCGTTCTGAAGTCCCTCAGCCATCGATTGATCGAGCTGGCCTCTGCGGGGCAGCAGGTGGTTCTGGTGATCGATGAAGCCCAGGCCATGCCTGAGGCGACCATTGAGGCATTGCGATTGTTGACCAATCTCGAAACCGAAAATGCGCGATTACTCCAGGTCGTCCTGTTCGGTCAGCCCGAGCTTGATGTGATGCTCGACAAGCCCAGCCTTCGACAGCTCAAGCAACGCATCACCTTCCAGTACCGGCTGGCGCCGCTGGACAAGGCGTCGGTCAGCCAATACCTGAGGCATCGCCTGGCCCAGGCCGGCTACAACGGTCAGGAGCTGTTTGCACCGGCGGCACTGAAACTGATCACACGGGCCTCCGGCGGTATTCCCAGGTTGCTCAATATCCTCGCCCATAAATCGCTGCTGGCCGCCTGGGGGCGAGGCGATGATCAGGTAGGGCGCCGTCATGTCCTGCAGGCCATCGACGATAC
>JAWVWU010000589.1:0-2004 GCA_033723595.1 Marinobacter sp.
CGTGAAACCACCGGAGCCGAAACCGGAGCCAAAACCTGAACCCCGGGTTGTCCAGAAAAAGCCCGAAGCGACAAAAGCCGAGATACAAAAGGCCCGGGACAAAGTCAAGAAAACCGGCATTCTGGCCATGAGCCAGCAGCTGTCGCAACTGAGTGAACTGGCAGACACGGTCCAGCTGGATACTCCCAAAACCGTGACAGCCAAGCCGATCGCCCGGAAGCAAACGGATACGCTGGCGGCAAAAGCCGCCGCAACCACCCGAAGTGCGGGCGTGGATGATCGCCAGTTGAGCCAGCAAACGCGGCAGGTTGCGCTGGCTGACCGGAAGCAGGCGACCGTTGAAAAACAGCAGGCTGTGGCCGCGGCGGTGGCAGCCGAGAAGCAGGCGCAGGCGAGCAGTAGTCGGGACGCACAGCGCACCAAGGAAGATGTCCGGCGCACCATCGACGCCAACAAATCCGCCATCTACAGCATTTACACCCGAGCGCTCAGAAAGCGGCCCTCGCTCAGAGGGAGTATCACCCCTGAACTGGTCATTGAGCAGAGCGGGGAGGTGTCGAGTTGCAATGTGGTGGAGTCGACGCTTGATGAACCCAGGCTCGAACAAAAAATCTGCAATCGCCTGAGGTTGGTCAACTTTGGCGCCCAGCCGGGCGTCAGCAAGACCCGCATCCGTTACCCGATAGAGCTGTTGCCAGGCTAATCCCTGCTCGTCCGAGCAGGGATTTTGGGCGTTTCAACAACGACGACCTGTCATACGCTTGTGTCGATCACTCAAAGTGGCCATGCACCGCGTGCACGATATCGGAGAACGAGCGTGCCCGGTTGCTGCTGTCGAGGGAAATATTCAGCAGCCGTGACACGTGGGCTGACGACACAACGCCCCGCAGGCAGGTCGTGCCCGGGTTCTCCGCATCGTTCTGCACAATCAGAAAATACTCCGCATTGGCCAGGTTGAACGTTTCCACCACGTCGCCGACTTTCACGTTACTGAGGTGACGGATGTGAATGCCGGAAAACTGGTGGCTGGGTTGCATGATATCCCGCACCTGAATCTCATCCAGCCCCACGGCCATGGCATGAGCTTTTGCCAGCGCTTTCTTGCCCAGCATGTCCTTCAGGGTGATGAGCCCGATAAAGTCACCGACGCGGTTCACCACCAGATTGAAGGGGACGTCTGCTTCCTTCATCAGTTTTCTGGCTTCATTGACGCCCAGGTCGCCGTAGATATAGGTCGGTGGCCGGTCCTGGAAATCGATCATGACGCTGACCGCCGGATCGTCAATTTTGACCTGGTGACGGGGCTCCGGATCGACAATGCGTTTGGTGCCAAGCTGCTCGGTAATGGGTAGTGCGTGAAAATTCGAATTCATAAAAGACCCTTCAACGTATTCTGGATTCTCGGTGTGGCGCCATCGGCCGGATGACCGGTTGGCGGCGGACTAATCTGTAGCGGGGCGGTCATCATCGATGACAGGCAGGGTACTCGGATGTGCGCGTGGTTTATCCACGGCCCTGCAGCCGCCTCACAGTGAGCCGGGGCCTTAAGGCGAAGCACCGGCGATACCCGTTTGCTGTGACGGTGACCGGGCGGTGTGCGCGGATCTGTGTCCACACGCCGCCTGTTCAGACAGACTGTTCCGGGTTATCGCAAGGTGCGAAGCCTCATTGCCTGGGCTCCTGGGTCAGGTCCGGGCTGGCGGGCCCTGGGGAAGTGCAGGAAAGCTGACCAGACGCGGTCTGAGCAGGGGTTGCCGTTCCAGTGCAGCGACCGTTGTGCCGGAAACAATCCGTTGCGGCTCTTCGACCGAGGGTGACAGCATCGGCAAATCCGGCGGCGCCGGGCCATCATCGAGCAGGTCACTACAGGCGTCGGCGCTGAGGCTGCCGAGGGTCGGAAAACCCGCCATGGTCACTGGTTTGAGGGTCAGGGTGGATACAAACAGAATGGCGATAATCGCCGCGAGCGTGATGCGCGGGAGTTGCCAGCGGGAGTCAGGAGTA
>JAWVWU010000590.1:0-1993 GCA_033723595.1 Marinobacter sp.
AGCGCCGACTACACCGGCCCGGCGGATTCGAAATGGGTGCCGATTGACAAGCGCCATTAACGACTTTTAGTTGCCACGGAATCCACGGAAAAACACGGAAAAAATGAATGGGCCACGGACACACACGGACCAACACGGACAGCAACAAATATCTTTAAATCATTGATTTCTCTCGTCCGTGAATGTCCGTGTGTGTCCGTGGCGAAATTTTCTTTGTCTTTTTCCGTGTCGTTCCGTGGATTCCGTGGCAAAAGAAAACAGCGTCCTGAGAGAACCCCCAGATGAATACCCAATACCGCAAGCACCTCCCGGGCACCGACCTGGACTACTTTGACACCCGTCAGGCCGTGGACGATATCCAGCCTGGCGCGTACGACAAACTTCCCTACACCTCGAAAATTCTGGCGGAGCAGCTGGTCCGCCGCTGCGATCCGGCGGCCCTGACGGACTCGCTGAAGCAGCTGATCGAGCGCAAGCGGGATCTGGATTTCCCCTGGTATCCGGCCCGGGTGGTCTGTCACGACATCCTCGGACAGACCGCGCTGGTTGACCTGGCGGGCCTGCGGGATGCCATCGCCGAGAAAGGCGGTGACCCGGCCAAGGTTAACCCGGTGGTGCCGACACAGCTGATCGTGGACCACTCTCTGGCCGTGGAGCACGCCGGTTTCGAGAAAGACGCCTTCGAGAAAAACCGCCAGATCGAAGATCGCCGCAACGACGACCGCTTTCACTTCATCAACTGGACCAAAACCGCGTTCGAGAACGTGGATGTGATCCCCCCGGGCAACGGCATCATGCATCAGATCAACCTGGAGAAGATGTCTCCGGTGGTCCAGAGTCGCAACGGAGTTGCCTTCCCGGACACCTGCGTCGGTACCGACAGCCATACTCCGATGGTTGACGCCCTTGGCGTTATATCCGTGGGCGTGGGTGGCCTGGAGGCCGAGAGCGTGATGCTGGGCCGCGCCTCGATGATGCGCCTGCCGGATATCGTCGGTGTGGAACTCTCGGGCAAGCTGCGTCCGGGCATCACCAGTACCGATATGGTGCTGGCGCTGACCGAGTTCCTGCGTAAGGAACGGGTCGTGGGTGCCTATCTGGAATTCTATGGGGAGGGCGCCGACAGCCTGACCGTGGGTGACCGCGCCACCATTTCCAACATGACCCCGGAATACGGCGCCACTGCGGCCATGTTCTACATCGACGGCCAGACCATCGATTACCTGAAACTGACCGGTCGGGAAGACGATCAGGTTGCGCTGGTCGAACAGTACGCCCGCCACACCGGGCTCTGGTCAGACAGCCTGAAAAACGCCGAGTATGAGCGCGTGCTGAAGTTCGATCTGTCGCAGGTCGAGCGTACTCTGGCAGGTCCGTCCAACCCCCATGCCCACCTGCCTACCTCGGAACTCGCCGAGCGTGGCATTGCAGGCGCGTGGGAGCAGGAAGAGGGCAAAATGCCGGACGGTGCCGTCATCATTGCAGCCATCACCAGCTGCACCAACACCTCCAACCCGCGCAACATGGTGGCCGCCGGCCTGATCGCCCGCAACGCCAACAAGCTCGGTCTCACCCGCAAGCCCTGGGTGAAAAGCTCCCTGGCGCCAGGTTCCAAGACGGTCAAGATGTATCTGGAAGAGGCGAACCTGCTGCCGGAACTGGAAAATCTTGGCTTTGGTGTGGTGGCGTTCGCCTGCACCACCTGTAACGGCATGAGCGGCGCGTTGGATCCGGAAATCCAGAAGGAAATCGTCGATCGCGACCTGTATTCCACCGCCGTGCTGTCCGGTAACCGGAACTTCGATGGCCGCATCCATCCTTATGCCAAACAGGCGTTCCTGGCCTCACCGCCGCTGGTGGTTGCCTACGCCATCGCCGGCACCATCCGCTTCGACATCGAAAAGGACCCCTTGGGCTACGACCAGGACGGCAACCCCGTCACCCTGAAAGACATCTGGCCGGACGACGCGGAAATCGACGCGATCGTTAAAGC
>JAWVWU010000591.1:0-1992 GCA_033723595.1 Marinobacter sp.
GGCGGGTACTGCCCCCGCAACGCGCGGTTGAACAGCGGCTTGTCGAGAGAGTCTTTCAGTGCCTTGTAATCGTCGACACCAATACCGGTCACAAACTGGTTGGCATCAAAGCCGGGTACACTGGCCAGTGCCAGGATACCGCCGGTCTTGGGTTCGATGGCCACCACCGCACCCCGGCGCCCCTTCAGCAGGTCGAACGCCAGCTTCTGCAACCGCATGTCGAGATGCAGGCGAATGTCGTGACCCGATTCCGGGTTCTGACGCTCGAGGACCCTGAGTGTGCGTCCCCGGGCATTGGTTTCCACGTGCTGGTAACCGACCTTGCCGTGGAGAAAGTCTTCGTAGAAGCGTTCGATGCCGGATTTGCCGATGTAGTTGGTGCCGGCGTAGTTGACCGGATCGATGTGCTGCAGTTCCTCGCGATTGATGCGCCCGACATAACCGAGCACGTGCGAGGTCATTTTGCCGTAAGGGTAGTAGCGCACCAGTTCCGCATTGACCTCCACGCCGGGCAATTCATAGCGGTGCACAGCCATACGGGCGATTTCCTTTTCCGTCAGGTCGTATCGCAGGGGAATTTCCTGGAACGGCCGGCGCGGCTCTTCCAGCCGACGATGAAACCGGGCCAGGTCTTCGTCGGATATATTGAGCAAGTGGGAGAGGTGGTCCAGGGTCTGATCAAGGTCATCGACCCGCTCGGGCACCACGGTGACGCTGAAGACCGGGCGGTTTTCCGCGATCAGAATGCCGTTGCGGTCGTAGATCAGGCCGCGGGTGGGGGCGACGGATTGCACCTGCACCCGGTTCTTGTCGGACAGAGTGGAAAAGGTTTCGTGTTCGACAACCTGGAGCTGATAGAGACGACCGACCAGCAGTCCGAGCATGACCAGCAGGAAAAACAGCACCACCAGGGTCCGACGCTGAAACAGACGGCGCTCGGCAGCCGTGTCTTTAAATTCTCCCCAAGGCATAGGGCTTCCTGTCGGTCAGTGCCGGACCAGCGCATCGGATACTCACGGGCATCAACGGGCGGTCATCCTAGGCACGATGGTAAGGGTGGTTGCGGGTAATCGACCACGCCCGGTAAAGCTGTTCGGCCAGCAGAATACGAACCAGAGGGTGAGGCAAGGTCAAAGGCGACAGCGACCAGAGCTGGTCGGCCCGGCTGCGACAGTCGGCGGCAAGGCCGTCAGGCCCGCCAACCATGAAGCAGACGTCG
Organism: Marinobacter sp.; assembly: GCA_033723595.1. Lineage (GTDB taxonomy): Bacteria > Pseudomonadota > Gammaproteobacteria > Pseudomonadales > Oleiphilaceae > Marinobacter. The sequence continues at coordinate 1,220 of JAWVWU010000591.1, forward strand.
CGTCCGTCAAGCTGCCAGACCTCAAGCTGCCGCGCGAGCTGCTCGGTGGACCAGGGCCGGCCGTCTACCTCGAGGGCGATCAGCCTGTCGTTTCTGCCCGTTGCCGCCAGCACCGCATCCGCCTCTTTCTGCATCAGCCGGGGAATGTCCGGGTTCTTCCCCCGGTGAGCCATGGCCACTTCGGTGAGCTCAATTGGCAGTTCAGACGGCATCCGGCGGGCGTACTCCTGGTAACCGCGGGTCACCCAGTCAGGCATTTTCTGCCCGACGCAGATCAGCTTCAACCGCATAGCTATTCGCTGCCCGCGGCACCCACTACCGGCGCGTCGCGCCAGAGACGTTCCAGATCGTAGAATTCGCGGGTTGCCGGCATCATCACATGAACCACAATGTCCCCGAGGTCCACCAGAATCCAGTCACTGGCGTTGGCCCCTTCAATATTCGCTACCCGGACCCCGTTTTCCCTGGCATCCGTCACCACTGAGTCAGCTAGAGACCGGACATGGCGGTTGGAAGTTCCCGACGCCAGAATCATGTAATCTGTCACACTCGTCCGATCCCGGACATCAATCACGCTCAGATCCTGTGCTTTCACATCTTCCAGCGCGTGTACCACCAGTTCTTTCAGTTGCTCTGCCTGCATAATCACCCTGTCGCGCGGCCGCTGACACTGCCATCGGCCTGCCTGTGTTAGTCAGCGGCAATTGTATCACTAATTTCTGGCCCCGGGGCAGGCCAAACTTTGATCACCGTCAGGCATTACCGTGATAGCC
>JAWVWU010000592.1:0-1985 GCA_033723595.1 Marinobacter sp.
GAATGCCAGCCCGTCACCGCGTTCTGTCAGAGATTTCCACGGTCAGGCGGCCGCGGTCCCCAGCAGGTGATCGGTCAGCGCCTGCAGGTCATCAAAAACCTCGACGCCGGGCAGTGGACGACGGCCCAGATTGCGCTCCGTTTCCCGCCCGTTACCGGTTCGGACCAGATAGGTCGCCGCGCCGGCCTTACGGCCGGCAAGCAGGTCTTTCCGGCTGTCACCTACCATCACGCTGCCTTTGAGGGAGGCCAGATCGAGGCCGGACTGTATCTGTTCCAGCAGGCCCGTGCGTGGTTTGCGGCAGTCACAGCCGTCATCGGGGTGGTGCGGACAATAGGCGATGTGGGCGACATCGCCACCGGCCGCCCGGACCAGCGTTCGCAGTCGCTGGTGCATGGCGTTCAGGGTGTCTTCGTCGTAATAGCCGCGCGCCAGCCCGGACTGGTTGGTGGCGATGGCAATGCGATGACCGGCCTGGCAGAGCCGGGCAATGGCCTCGATACTGCCGGGCAGCGGTATCCACTCGTCCAGTGAGCAGATGTACTGGCCGTGGTACTGGTTAATGACCCCGTCGCGGTCAAGAATGATCAGCATCGGGATCCTAGCCGGCCGACGGCAACAGGGATATGTCGGCGACCCGCAGGAACAGATTGCGCAGACGGTTCAGCAGCGCCAGGCGGTTGTCGCGCACCGCGTCGTCATCGGCCATCACCATCACTTCGTCAAAGAAGGTGTCTACCGGCTCACGCAGGCTGGCCAGGGACTGCAGCGCCGCACCGTAATCGCCCTGCTCGAAGAGCGGCAGTACCTGTTCGGCCTGCTGTTCGACGTGCCGGGCCAGGGACTGTTCCGCGGCATCCTGCAACAGTCCGTCTTTGACCTGATCGCTGACGCCGTCGCCGCCCTGCTTGGTCAGAATGTTCGAGACCCGCTTGTTGGCAGCGGCCAGCGCTTCGGCCTCGGGCATCTGGCGGAAGGCCTCGACCGCGCGGATGCGCTGGTCAAAGTCCAGCGGTCGCGTCGGCCGGCGGGCCTGGACGGCCAGATAGACTTCGGCGCCGATCCCCTGCTCTTCATAGTGCGCGCGGAACCGCTCCAGCATGTAGTCCACCACCAGGGTGGCCGGTGCCTCGGCGGTCAGCATCGAGAAGTTGGCGGCCGCCCATTCGCAGCAGGTCTGCAGGTCCAGGGGCAGGCTGCGGTCGATGATGATGCGCAGCACGCCCAAAGACGCCCGTCGCAGGGCAAACGGGTCACGGGTTCCTGACGGTGGCTGGTTGATACCGAACAGGCCGACGAGTGAATCCAGGCGATCGGCGATGGCGACCGCACACCCGGTCAGGGTGGTGGGCAGGTTATCGCCGGCAAACCGGGGCAGGTACTGCTCGTTCATGGCGCTCGCCACTTCATCGTGCTCACCGTCATGGCGAGCATAGTACTGACCCATGGTGCCCTGCAGGTCGGTGAACTCGAGTACCATCTCGGTCACCAGATCGGTTTTGGCCAGCATCGCGGCGCGTTCAGCCAGTGCCGGATCGCCGCCGATGGCGCCGGCAATCTTGCTGGCCAGAGCCGCCACCCGGACCGATTTGTCGTACAGGCTGCCCAGTTCCTTCTGAAACACAATGGGCTTTAGCTGCTCGATCCGATCTGCCAGTGGCGTTTTGCGGTCGGTGCTGTAGAAGAAGGCCGCGTCAGACAGCCGCGGACGGATGACCTTTTCATTGCCCGCGATCACCTGCGACGGATCCTTGCTGTCCAGATTGGCGACGGTGATGAACAGCGGGCGCATACGACGGTCGGCATCCACCACGTGGAAGTACTTCTGATGCTCTTTCATGGAGGAAATCAGCGCTTCCGGGGGAACATCGAGGAAACGTTCCTCAAAACGGCCCAGCAGCGGCACCGGCCACTCGTTCAGCGCCGTGACCTCGTCCAGCAGGTCTTCGTCGATCACGGCCTGGCCGTCACCCTGCTCGCGCGCC
>JAWVWU010000593.1:0-1972 GCA_033723595.1 Marinobacter sp.
GGGCCCTCATACCAATGTCTGACATGGCAGACTTTCGCGCCGTCAGACGGTATCTTTGAAGACCAACTGATTACGACCGAATCCTTTCGGAACCTGTCCGCCAGGTTTTCGATCCAGCCATGGAGTTCCAGCATGTCGAGCGTTACCTCTAGCACCGGCCTTTGTCCCAAGCGGCTGACCAACATCGAGAAGCACATTGACCGGGAATACATCGACAAGAACAAACTGCCGGGCACGCTGACGCTGGTGGCGCGCCGGGGGGAAATTGCCTACCTCAAGGCCCAGGGGCTGATGGACGTCGAGCGCAACAAGCCCATGCATGAGGACACCATCTTTCGCATCTACTCGATGACCAAGCCGATCACCTCGCTGGCGATGATGCAGCTCTACGAACAGGGCCGCTTCATGCTCAATGAACCGGTGCACAAGTACATTCCGGCGTGGAAAAACCTGCGGGTGTTCAGCAGCGGCGTTTATCCGAACTTCATCACCACGCCGACCCGTCGGCCGATGATCATCCGCGATCTGTTCACCCACATGTCAGGGCTGACCTACGGGTTCATGAATCGCACCAACGTCGACGCGGCCTACCGGGAGCTGAAGCTGGATGGCAGCCGGACGCTGACCCTGGAAAAAATGATTGACCAACTGTCAGAACTGCCGCTGGAGTTTTCACCGGGCACGGCCTGGAATTACTCAGTGGCGACCGATGTCCTGGGCTACCTGGTGCAGCTGCTGTCGGATAAACCCCTGCCCGATTATTTCCGGGAACATATCTTCAATCCGCTGGGCATGGACGACACCGGATTCCGCCTGGCCCGGGAGAAGCTCGACCGCTTTGCCGCCTGTTACGCCTGGCGCCCCGACGGCTTTGCCCTGCAGGATGACCCACACCAGTCCCACTACACCGAGGACATGCCGTTCCACTCCGGCGGTGGCGGCCTGGTATCGACCATCGGCGACTATTTCCACTTCGCCCAGGCCCTGTGCAACGGCGGCGCCTTCAACGGCGAGCGCATCATCGGACGCAAGACGCTCGACTTCATGCGCATGAACCATTTGCCGGACAATCGCTCGCTGCCAGGCCTCAGCATTGGTCCGTTCAGCGAAACGCCCTACGAGGGCTCGGGATTCGGGCTGGGCTTCTCGGTTCGCACCGACATTCCCAGCAGCCAGGCCAACGGATCGGTCGGCGAATACGGCTGGGGCGGGCTGGCGAGCACCACGTTCTCAGTGGACCCGGTCGAGGATATGGTGATGATCTTCATGACCCAGCTTATCCCCTCATCCAGCTACCCGATCCGGCAGGAACTGCGGGGTATTGTGAACGGCGCGCTAATCGACTGAGCCGCATTGACAGCGGCGCCTCTGAACGCGCGGGATCGTCGGTCGGAAGGCCGTCATCCGGCTGGGCGTTACGCAGAGGTGGCCGCGGTTTCCGGCCCTGCTGGCATGAACAGCCGATCGCCACCGGCACGCTTGGCTTCATACATGGCCTTGTCGGCGGCTATCAGCAGGGTTTTTTCATCGTCCCCATGGTTCGGAAACAACACCAGGCCGATACTGGGTATGATCATCAGGCTGAGCCCATCACACTCGAACGGGCGGGCCAGATCCCGCCGAATCTTTTCGGCCACCACCTCGGCCTGCTCCGGCACCTGGATATCGTTAAGCAGCACCACGAATTCATCGCCGCCGAGGCGAGCCACGGTGTCAGACGCCCGCACGCTATCTTCGAGTCTGCGCGCCAGCTCCGTGAGCAACAGGTCACCGACGGCGTGGCCGTATGTGTCGTTCACTTCCTTGAATTTATCCAGATCAAGGTAAAGCAGGCCGACACTGCTCTGGTCGCGGCGCGCCCGGCTGATGGCCGTGGCCAGCCGGTCGTTGAAGAGTTGTCGGTTAGGCAAGCTGGTCAGCTGATCGTGTTGCGCCATGTACTCCAGGCGGGTTTGCATCTGGCGGCGTTCAA
>JAWVWU010000594.1:0-1967 GCA_033723595.1 Marinobacter sp.
CAAGACGCCCGCGTATCAGGGTAAAATCGCCGGTGCGGTGTTCAGTGGCATCGCCTCCTATTTCGATAACACGCCACCCCCCGGCACCCTGCTGGCTTACCAGAAGCGACAAAAAGCCGGGGGTGCCGCCGAGTATCGGGTCCAGCGCGGCGATACGCTGTCGGAGGTGGCCCGCAAGACCCAGACCACCGTCACCGAGCTGATGCGGCAGAATGACCTGACCGATGATCGCGTGCTGGTTGGCCAGACCCTGAGTATTCCTCCCTCCTGATTGTCAGCACCGGCTTCTGGTATGATGCGGTCCAGCACATCGTGCGACTGATTCAAACTGCCAGAGGTCCTGCTGCGATCATGCCGTCCATCAAGCTCCTGTCTCCCCGACTTGCCAACCAGATTGCGGCCGGCGAGGTGGTCGAACGCCCGGCCTCCGTGGTGAAAGAACTGATCGAGAATGCCCTGGACGCCGGGGCGCGTCGTGTTGACGTAGATATCGAGCAGGGCGGCGCCAAGCTTATTCGTGTACGCGATGACGGCAGCGGGATCGCCGAGGAAGATCTGCCGCTGGCATTGAGCCGGCACGCCACCAGTAAAATTATGGATCTTGACGATCTGGAGGCGGTCGCATCCCTCGGGTTCCGGGGTGAAGCGCTGGCCAGCATCAGCTCGGTATCGAGGTTGGCACTGACCTCCCGCACCGAGGCCCAGGACGCGGCCTCCCGGGTTGAGGTCGAGGGGCGTGAGATGGACGCTCGTGTCTCGCCGGCCGCCCACCCGGTGGGCACGACCGTGGAAGTCCGGGATCTGTTTTTTAATACCCCCGCGCGACGCAAATTCCTGCGCACGGAAAAAACCGAATTCAACCACGTTGACGAATGTCTGCGCCGACAGGCGTTGAGCCGGTTTGATACCGGTTTCACCCTGCGTCACAACCAGAAAGTCGTGCAAAGCCTCCGTCCGGCGGAAAATGCCCTCGACCGAGAGCGCCGCATTGGCTCCCTGTGCGGCCAGACGTTCGTGGACAACGCCGTGGTGATCGACGCAGAGGCAACCGGGCTGCGTCTTTGGGGCTGGGTTGCCTTGCCGACCTTCTCCCGCAGTCAGGCTGACCTGCAGTATTTTTTCGTCAACGGCCGGGTCATCCGGGACCGCCTGGTAGCTCACGCAGTGCGTCAGGCCTATCGCGATGTGCTCTACAACAATCGCCACCCGGCGTTTGTGCTCTACCTTGAGGTCGATCCGGCCTCGGTTGACGTCAATGTGCATCCGACCAAGCACGAAGTGCGATTCCGCGACGGCCGCCTGGTCCACGACTTCATTTTCCGGACGCTGCATCGGGCCTTGGCGGACGTGCGACCGGACGATCACTTTCGTGGGGCCGTCGCGCAGTCCGTCGGTCGGAGCGAGGGGCAAGGGGCTGCGACGGCCACGCTATCAACTGGCGCGCTGGCGGCCGACGCGTCGGAGGCGCAGAGCGCATATACCCGGCCAATGGGTTTCCAGGGCGATACCGGTCAGCAAAAGACCTGGCAGGCCCAGGACCAGATGGCGTTCTATCAGTCACTGAATCAGGGCGGTGGCACGGACACGACTGGTTCCGCCGGGGCGGTCGCCTACACGACCGCTGAGCCGACCCCGCCGGTTGGCCAGGGTGATCAGCCGCCGCTGGGTTATGCCATTGCCCAGCTGCACGGCATCTACATACTGTCCCAGAGCCATCAGGGGCTTGTGGTTGTTGACATGCACGCCGCCCACGAACGGATTACCTATGAGCGCATGAAGCGGGCCCTGGACGCCCAGGACCTGAAAAGCCAACCACTGCTGGTGCCACTTTCGATGGCCGTCAGCGACAAGGAGGCGGCCCTGGCTGAAAGTCACGCCCGTGAACTCCAGCAGGTGGGTTTGACCATCGAACGCATTGGACCGGAAGCCATTGCCATCCGTCAGATGCCGGCCCTGCTTCGCGGCGC
>JAWVWU010000595.1:0-1965 GCA_033723595.1 Marinobacter sp.
ACGACAATAGCGGTCTGGAACCACCTGATCCCATCCCGAACTCAGACGTGAAACAGACCAGCGCCGATGGTAGTGTGGCATCTGCCCATGCGAGAGTAGGTCATCGTCAGGCTCCTAATACCGAATAGCCCCGACAGCGTAAGCTGCCGGGGCTTTTTTATTGAGCTTTCGGGCACCCGCGGCTTTTCCCATCAGCCGTGCACCCATGCCCACCCGCGGCTCGGCTCTGTCGGAATCAGCCGCATACCGCGATGTTGTCACGTGTCCTTTCGCACCCATTACCGCGTCCCATTCGGTGATATACTGACGTCCATAAAAACGACCGTATCCGCCCGATGGAGAGTCTCATGTCCAGCAAAGACCATCTCGTTATTTTTGACACCACCTTGCGCGACGGCGAGCAAAGCCCCGGCGCCACCATGACCAAGGCCGAGAAGCTGCGTATCGCCAAAATTCTGGAGAAGCTTCGCGTGGATGTGATCGAGGCGGGCTTTGCCATTGCAAGTCAGGGAGACTTCGAGGCCGTCAAGCTGATTGCTGAAACGGTCCGGGAGTCCACCATCTGCAGCCTCGCGCGCGCGCTGGACAAGGATATAGACCGGGCGGCCGAGGCCATACGGCCGGCAGAACGAGGTCGTATCCATACGTTTATCGCCACATCACCGATTCACATGCAGCACAAGCTGATGATGACGCCGGATGAAGTGGTGGAGCAGGCCGTGCGCTCGGTCAAGCGGGCGAAGAGTCACATCGACGATGTGGAGTTCTCCTGCGAGGATGCGGGCCGGTCCGAGCTTGATTTCCTGTGCCGTATCATCGAGGCGGCGATCGATGCCGGTGCGACCACCATCAATATTCCCGATACCGTCGGCTACGCGATTCCAGAGCAGTTTGCCGAGACCATTCGCACGCTGCTCAATCGCATTCCGAATGCTGACAAAGCGATTTTTTCCGTTCATTGCCACAATGATCTGGGGCTGGCCGTGGCCAACTCGTTGGCTGCCGTTACCAGTGGCGCACGGCAGGTTGAGTGCACGATCAACGGGCTTGGCGAGCGGGCCGGCAATGCGTCTCTGGAAGAGATCGTCATGGCGGTACGGACACGTCAGGACCTGTTCAGCGTCGAGACGCGTATCGATGCCCAGCACATTGTTCCGGCATCACGTCTGGTATCCACGATCACCGGATTCCCGGTCCAGCCCAATAAGGCCATTGTCGGCGCCAACGCCTTTGCTCACGAGTCCGGTATTCATCAGGATGGGGTGCTGAAGCACCGTGAAACCTATGAAATCATGCGGGCACAGGATGTGGGATGGCACACCAACAGCCTGGTGTTGGGCAAGCACTCCGGTCGCAACGCGTTCCGTACCCGGCTACTTGAGTTGGGCATTCAGTTTGAAACCGAAACCGAATTGAACGAGGCCTTTACCCGGTTCAAGGCGCTTGCTGATCTGAAACACGAAATCTTTGACGAAGACCTGCAGGCAATCGCAAGTGACACCCGGCAAAAAGAAGCAGACGGTCGGTTTGCCCTGGTCTGCATGCAGGTGAATTCAGAGACGGGTGTTGTCCCCAAGGCCCAGGTGACTCTCATGATGGACGGCAAGGAGCACAAGGTGGAAGCAGAGGGCAGCGGTCCGGTCGATGCGACCTTTACTGCCATTGAATCTCTCGTTGACTCCGGCTGTAATTTGCAGCTGTATTCGGTCAATGCAATTACCAGCGGCACTGACGCCCAGGGCGAGGTCACTGTCCGCCTGGAGAGGGGTGGCCGGATTGTTAACGGTCTGGGGGCTGATACCGATATCATTATCGCGTCGGCGAAAGCCTATATTCAGGCGCTGAATCTTATTACAGCAGGGGCCTATCGCCAGCATCCCCAGGGAGCCGACGTCTGATGGCGTCAGATTCCAGGTTTGAACCAGGCGGTGCCCACGGGCGGGTGTGTTAGCGATGGCCTTGCAG
>JAWVWU010000596.1:0-1964 GCA_033723595.1 Marinobacter sp.
GCTGTCGACCTCATTGCCACGGCGATCCGTGAGCAGCAGCGCGTGATGATTCTGGGCGACTTTGATGCGGACGGCGCCACCAGCACTGCTGTGGCTATCCTGGGCTTGTCGATGTTCGGACTGGCCCAGCTGGACTTCCGAGTACCAAGCCGATTTTCGGATGGTTATGGTTTGTCACCGGGCATTATCAGCCGGTTGCAGGAAGAGGGCGGTCCGTTGCCGGATCTGCTGATTACCGTGGACAACGGTATTTCTGCGATCGAGGGTGTCGAGGCAGCCCGGGCTCTGGGCATCCGGGTGATCGTAACGGACCATCACTTGCCCGGTAAGGCATTGCCGTCCGCCGATGCCATCGTGAATCCTAATCAGGCGGGTTGCGAGTTCCTCAGCAAGCACGCTGCTGGTGTGGGTGTGATGTTCTATGTGCTCACCGCGCTGCGGCGACACTTGCGGGAAACAGGTCAGCTTGATGAGGCCCGGCAACCCAACCTCGGCCGTCTGCTGGATCTGGTGGCGCTGGGCACGGTGGCCGATGTGGTGCCGCTCGATCACAATAACCGGATCTTCGTTGAGCAGGGTCTGCGTCGTATCCGTCAGGGTGAAGCGCGCCCCGGGATTCTCGCCTTGTTGGAAGTGGCCGGGCGGGACCACCGTGAAATCTCCGCGTCCGATCTGGGCTTTGCCGTCGGTCCCCGGTTGAATGCCGCCGGAAGACTCGATGACATGGGCGTCGGAATTGCGTGTCTGCTGGCCGATACCCGCGACGAGGCCCTGCGTTTGGCGACCATCCTGGATGGCCTCAATCGCGATCGGCGCAGTATCGAGAGCGGCATGAAAGAACAGGCTCAGGAGCTGTTGGCGTCGCTGTCTTTGGATAGTGAAGGATTACCCTGGGGGTTGGCGCTTTTTGATCCGGACTGGCATCAGGGCGTCATTGGCATTCTTGCGGCCCGCCTGCGCGAGCAGACGCACCGTCCGGTCATTGCGTTTGCGCCGGGCGACGACGGCGAGCTGATCAAGGGCTCGGCCCGGTCGATTCCGGGGCTGCACATCCGTGACGTGCTGGCGGACGTCGACACCCGTCACCCCGGCATGCTCAAAAAATATGGCGGTCATGCCATGGCAGCCGGCATGACCCTCGCCCGGGAGGACTTCACTGCCTTTGCGGACGCATTCGATGCCGCCGTCCGGGTGGCGGTCACCGCCGACGCGCTCGAGGCGGCCATCACCACCGACGGTCCCCTGTCCAATGACGAGCTCAGCCTGGAGACCGCGACACTCCTGCGCCGGGCCGGTCCCTGGGGACAGCATTTTCCGGAGCCGTTGTTCGACGGCGAGTTTGACGTGGTTCAGCAACGGATCGTCGGCGCCAACCACCTCAAGCTGGTGCTGAAAGTGCCCGGTGGCGAGCAACTGATCGACGGTATTGCGTTCAATACCGGGCCATCGGTGCCCGATTTCACCCGGGGGGGCGCCCGCGTGGTGTACAAGCCCGATGCCAATACGTTCCGGGGCCGAACCAGTCTGCAATTGCTGATCGACTATATCGAGCCGGCCTGACCCGCGCCGGCGTGTCGTCTGCGTCGACCGGCTGATTTACAGCGCCAGATTCGGTAAAATGCCGCGTCTGATTCGTGAGTGCGGGATGTGGCATCCTGCACATCAACATTTCCCAGCGTACGAGAACCCGTTTCATGGAAATCAACCCGATTGTGACGACCATTAAAGACCTGCGCGAGCGCACCGATGCGCTTAGGGGGTATCTTTGACTACGATCAGCGCAGTGAACGCCTGGTTGAAGTAGAACGGGAACTGGAGGAACCCTCGGTCTGGGACGACCCGACCCGGGCCCAGGGGCTCGGAAAAGAACGGGCCGATCTCGAGTTGATCGTGAAAACGATCGATAACCTCACGTCCGGTCTGGACGACGCCGAAGGCCTGCTTGAAATCGCCGCCGAGGAAGA
>JAWVWU010000597.1:0-1961 GCA_033723595.1 Marinobacter sp.
GGTCTCATCCGTGTAACGGCCGGTCAGGGTTTCACTGAGCTGGCCACCCATTGACTGGGAGGCCTGCCAGCCGAAATACAGCAGAATGATCCCGACCACCAGCAATACCACACCCATGAGTTTTGACATCCTGTTCTCCTTATTAATTGACCCTGCAATTTACCCCGCCGGCGGGACCAGAGCAATGCGTTGCCGGGGAACAGCCTCGCAAATGTCGCGCGACCGGGGTCAGAGGGAGTGACCTCATCGCTTCTCCCATCCCGAATCAATTAATCGACGCTCCTCCGCGGGACCGATAGCGTCACCAGACATCATCTGATCCAGCACCGGGTCCAGCGCCGAGCCACCGCTGGCGGTGTGATAGCCTGAATCCCCTGGGGACGGCTCCACCCCGGCTTGCGCGGCCAGCGTCCAGCGCTCACCGCTGCGGCATGCGATGCGTTCCGAGGCATGGCCGGCGCCCTGCAGATGAAACTCCCGACAGTAGTCGCCACGCTGGTTCCGGAAGGTCAGTCGCGGAGTCAGCGTACGACCGTCTGACAGCTCGACAGGCTGACCACTGGGCGCGGTTTCAAGGCCGGCCGTCACAACCGGCCAGCTCGGGTTCGCGGCGCCGTCGAACAATTTGGCCACCGCCAGCGTCAGTACCAGCACTGCAGCAACCGCCAGACCGGCATGCTGCCGGACGCTTTGCTGCAAACTACGCCACCGTCGAAAAGCTACCACATTGTCCGGAGCCGGTGTGGCGGACGCACTGGAGCCCGCCTTCGCCAGCGCGTCGGTGACAGCCGACGGAAGCGGTTCATCATCAATCGTCGAATAGTGGCGGAACAGCTGTGAGTCCACCGCCGCCAGCTTTGCCAGACGATCCGTGAGTGTCGGATCTGTTCGCAGATGTTCCCGAATCGCCTGCATTTCAGGCTCTGGCAATTCGGCGTCGAGGAATGCGGACAGGGTTTCGTCGTTGATGTTCATGCCTGTGTCCTCGCAGGTTCACCGTTCAATATCGCGCTCAAGGCGGAGCGCGCCCGGGCCAGACGACTCATGACCGTCCCCTTCGGAATACCAAGCGTGTCCGAAACGGACTGATAGGACAGGCCCTCAATCGCGACCAGCGAAATAATCTCCCGCTGGCCGTCCGGAAGCTTTGCCATGGCAGCATCCACCTGATCAAGCTGAATCTGACCGGCCGTTGTTCGGTCTCCGTCCACCACCTGGCCCTCTCTCAGTTCCGGCTGTTGCGCAGCGTCCTGCCGAACTTTCCGGGCCCGGCATTCGTCTATCCAGAGGTTCCGGCAGACACGAAATGCCCAGCGATCGAGCCCGACACCGTCCGGCGGCGCTCGCCGAAGTACTCTTTCGACGGTACCCTGAAGCAGATCATCGGCTTCCGGTATGGAACCGGTCAGCGAATAGGCGAAGCGCCTCAGCCCGGGAAGCAGTTGCGTAAGTTCGTGATGCATAGCGCCATGTGTCGTCGTCATATCCTGTTAACGGTTCGGGCGAATGTTTATTCCAGACGCTCGGGAATTTTTTTATGAGCGAAACGTTTTAACAGTATGAAAACCCGAAATGTCATTGTTTACAGCACGGCGATCTTTCTGGCCAGCCTCAGTGTCGTGCCGACCGGGCGCGCCCTGAGCGCGGGCAGCCTGGTGCAACCCTCGCTGGACCGCATCCAGCAACAGGTGGAGGACCGGGCGGAACGACAGATCCAAAACCGCACCGAACGGCACATCGAGCAATCGATTGAACAGCGGGCGGAACAGGCGCTGCAGCCGCTCGACGGGGCGCTCCGGCAGTCGCTGACACTGCCGGAGCGGCTTCCGATACTGTCAGCGGATGGCTCGGATGCCTTTGTCGATGTCCGGGTCGACGGCGGCTGGCGCGCTGTGGAGGGCCAATGGCTGGTGACGCTGGACGCCGACGAACTGGGCCAGCTGGATCAGCCCGGCATTCAC
>JAWVWU010000598.1:0-1955 GCA_033723595.1 Marinobacter sp.
AAAGAGCGAATGCTGCCTATTGGCCGCAAGGCGCGCCTGGCTATTCAGGACTGGCTCAACGTGCGAGCTTCCCTGGCGGCGGGCGATGAGCCCGCGCTGTTTGTCAGCCAGCGTGGCAACCGGCTGAGCGCGCGCAGCGTGCAGGCGCGCCTGGGGCGCTGGGGGCTGGTGAACGGGGCAGATCAGCGGTTGTATCCGCACCTGCTGCGCCATTCCTTTGCCAGTCATTTGCTGGAGTCCAGCGGCGATCTGCGGGCAGTCCAGGAATTGCTGGGCCATGCGGATATATCCACCACGCAAATCTATACGCATCTGGATTTTCAACATCTGGCCCGGGTCTATGACCAGTCCCATCCCCGAGCCCGGCGCCGCTCCGGTGGACCTGACCCCGACCCGTTGCCGGACGGGACCTGAGTGTCTCGGCAACCGGGGTGATCGGGACTATAGTTAGTCAGGCCGGAACGCGTCCGGACCCCACGCAGTGGCCGGGGTTAGCGGTGGGTCCGAGTACAATGCCGGGTCAGTGACCGGTTATGGAATGGCAATAGATCGACTGCCTGGAGAGAGGAATGTCATCGGAGTATGCCCATGAATCGTCGGGTCGTTCGGGTCGGGGACCCGGCCCCGAGTCTGCCTGGGAGGACGAACGTTACGCCTTTGAGCGGCTGCTGGTGCGTACCTGCCGGGCTGCAGAAGGTCAGGATGCAGAGCTCGACGCGGTGCTGGCGCAGCTGCGTGAGCAGATTCGGCGCGGCCAGACAGACACCGCGTCATTGCAACAGTTGCTCGGATTGCTGGATCGCCAGCTCGGCGTGCTTGATGATCAGCGGGGCCAGCGTTATCAACGTCTTCGCAGCGCACTGTCGCGACTGATTGCCCAGAAACGTTCCCGCGCCCCGTTTCGCGGCGAGACCAAAGCCCTGACGGCGATGGAAAAGGCGCTCAGTCAATCCGGCACGCTGACAGACGGTTTGCCGGACTGGCTCACCGAGCTGGCCGAGCTGGAAGCCCGGGCCTGGGCTGCGGATCCTGAGGCGGGCCCGCGACCGGGACTGGTTGGCCGCCTGTTCGGGCGTCGCACCGAGGCAGCCGGGGCGGCCCCGGAGGCGTCCGGAGAGGCTCGGGATCAACCGGCTCGGGCAGCAGAGGATTCGTTGCAACTGGGGGGCGATGAACCGGAAGAGCCAGATCAGCGCCTGCGCTTTGCCCGCCGGGTTTCGGAATTGCTGGACCATCTGCTCAACCAGGTCAGCCTGAGCCCGCCCGCCCACGCCCGGGCTGAACAGGTCAGAGCCCGCCTGGCCGAGAGTCAGCAATGGACCGAGCTGCGTGACGCCCTGAACGAAACCACCGAGCTCATCATTGCGGCGGTCAGTCACAATCAGCTGGAGTTCGAAGCTTTTCTTCAGCGACTGGATGAACGTCTTGAGGCGGTGCAGAATCACTTTTCGGCTCAGTCCGAGGCCAGCGAGTCCCGCCGCAGCGCGTCGCAGGCCCTGGAGTGGCAACTGGCCACTGACTTGCGGGGCCTCGGGCAGGATATCCGCCAGTCACACGATTTCGACGGCCTCAAACGGTCGGTCAACCAGCACATCGAATCGATTGCCGGGGCGGTGCGGGGCTATCGACAGGACGAGTCTCGGCGTGAGGCCTTACTGGCCGAGCAGGTTGACCTGATGCGAGAAAAACTGGTTGCGGTGGAAGCCCAGTCAGAGCAGATGCGGGACCAGTTGCGACAGGAGCGCAGCCGGGCCCTGACCGATGTGCTCACCCAGTTGCCCAACCGGGAAGCCTGGCAGGAGCGCCTGGCGTTCGAGCACGATCGCTGGCAGCGCTACCAACACCCGGTGAGCCTGTGCGTTCTGGACATTGACCTGTTCAAACGGATCAATGATTCCTACGGGCACAAAGCCGGTGATCGGGTTATTCAGTTGATCGCAAAAACCCTGCGGGAA
>JAWVWU010000599.1:0-1951 GCA_033723595.1 Marinobacter sp.
AGACATCACCACGCGATGCGCGATGACGAGACACTGATGTTACGTTTTGCCCGTGCAACCGGACTTCAAACTGGAGCGGGAAACGAGATTCGAACTCGCGACCCCAACCTTGGCAAGGTTGTGCTCTACCACTGAGCTATTCCCGCATCATTGTCTCCCTTCGAGCGATCTGTTGCCGTCGAAGTGGCGCATATATTAATGACTGTGCGCCCGGTGTCAACCCTTTTCTGACGATAAAGATCTGCGTAACTGTTTGATTATTCTTTAATCAGGCGAATCCAGCCGGCGCCGTTCTCGCGTCTCGGGAAACAGGTCCGGCCAGGCTGCCTGAAGGTACAGCACCATGGACCAGAGCGTGAGCCCGGCAGCGATGTAAAGCAACGCGATACCCGCCCGCGCCCAGCCGATATCGGGCACCGAGCCAAGCAGCATGATGATGGCCACCATCTGGGCCGTGGTCTTGATTTTACCGATGTACGACACCGCGACACTGGCCCGGCTGCCCACTTCGGCCATCCACTCCCGTAGCGCGGAAATCACGATTTCGCGCCCGATGATGATGGTAGCTGGCAAGGTCAGCAGAAAGGTGTGGTGTTCATCCACCAGCACGGTCAGGGCGACGGCGACCATCAGCTTGTCCGCAACCGGGTCGAGGAACGCTCCGAACGGTGTGGTCTGGTCCAGTTTGCGGGCCAGGTAGCCGTCGAGCCAGTCGGTGGCTGCGGCCAGCGCGAAAATCGCGGCGCTGACCTCATACCGCCAGGACACCGGCAGATAAAAAACAACGACAAACACTGGAATCATGACGATTCGCGAGAGCGTCAGGATGTTTGGTAGATTCATACTCCGTTTACTCATTGTGCAGTGCCGCGTAAATGGCCTCGGCCAGTGATTTGCTGATGCCCTTTACCTTGGAGATCTCATCGATACCCGCCTTGCGGATTTCCTGGATGCCCCCAAAATAGCGGATCAGTTCCCGCCGTCGTTTGGCGCCGACGCCGTCGATTCCTTCCAGCGTCGACTGGCGACGCTTTTTGTCCCGGCGAGCCCGGTGACCGGTGATGGCAAACCGGTGGGACTCATCCCGGATATGCTGGATCAGATGCAGCGCCGGGGAATCCGCCGGTACCCGGAACACCCGGTCGGTCAGCGCGTCAATCAGCTGTTCCATGCCCGCACGCCGGGTCACCCCTTTGGCGACACCGATCAGCGGTATGTCGGTGATGCCAAGCTGCTCGAACACTTCCCGGGCGATATTGAGCTGCCCCTTGCCACCGTCGATGAATACCAGGTCAGGACGCTTGCCCTCGCCGGCGACCATCCGCCGGTAACGTCGCGTCAACACCTGGCGCATGGCGCCATAATCATCGCCTGCCGTCTCGCCTTCTATATTGTAGAGGCGATAGTCGCTTTTGAGCGGACCATTCTCATCGAAAACCACGCACGATGCGACCGTGTTTTCCCCGTGACTGTGGCTGATATCGAAACATTCCATGCGCGACGGTGTCTGCGCCAGTTGCAGGAGGTCCCGCAAGGCCAGTAATCGGCGATACACGGTCTCTTTGCTGGCCAGGTGGGTCAGCAGCGTCTGGCGCGCGTTGGTCATCGCCAGTTCAAGCCAGCGACGTCGCTCACCGCGCACGTTCTGACGGACCCGGGTCTCACGGCCGGCGGCGTCGGTCAATGCCTGGGCGATCAGTTCCTGACCGTCAACGGCTGCCGGCACCAGCACATCCCGCGGAATCTCCCGGCGGGTATCGCTGCCGAAATAGAACTGGCCCAGAAACGAACTCAACAGCTCCCCTTCGGTCTGCTCGATGGAGAACCGCGGGAAATAGTCCTTGGTGCCCAACACGCGGCCACCGCGGACGATAATGACCACGATGCAGACAATGCCCGCATCCTGGGCCAGCGCGATCACATCGGCATCGCCACCGTCACCGTGCACCGA
>JAWVWU010000600.1:0-1950 GCA_033723595.1 Marinobacter sp.
TTGTGGAGCTGGTAAAAAAGGTGGGCGCGGCTGGATGATGTCCCGTGCGGTACAGCAGTATCTGGTCATTACCGGCAACTACTGGGCGTTTACCCTGACAGACGGTGCGTTGCGCATGCTGGTGGTGCTGCACTTCAACCAACTGGGCTACACACCGCTGTCTATTGCGTTGCTCTTCCTGTTTTACGAGATCTTTGGCGTGGTGACCAACCTCGTCGGCGGGTACCTCGGTGCGCGCCTGGGCCTGAATCGCACCATGAACATCGGGCTTTGTCTGCAGGTTATTGCCCTGGGACTGCTGGCCGTGCCGTCCGGATGGCTTTCCATTCCGCTGGTCATGGCCGCACAGGCGGTGTCCGGCATTGCCAAGGACCTCAACAAGATGTCCGCCAAGAGCGGCATCAAGCTGCTCGTGCCGGGCGCCAACCAGGGCCGGCTCTATCGATGGGTTGCGCTGCTGACCGGTTCCAAAAACGCCCTCAAGGGTGTTGGCTTTTTCCTTGGTGGTGCTTTGCTGATGGCGGTCGGTTTCCGCGGTGCGGTGGTGCTCATGGCGATGGTGCTGATGGCGGTTTGGCTGCTGAGCCTGGTGCTGTTGCGGGACGACTTCGGTAAGAGCAAAGCGAAGCCACGGTTTCGGGACATGCTGTCAAAAAGCCCCGCCATCAATGTGCTTTCTGTTGCCCGGATGTTTCTGTTTGGTGCCCGGGATGTCTGGTTTGTCGTTGCTTTGCCGGTGTACCTTCACGCCGAGTTTGGCTGGGATTTCTGGTGGGTTGGCGGCTTCATGGCGGTCTGGGTGATCGGCTATGGGCTCGTTCAGTCCCTGGCGCCCACGTTGACGCGGTCGGGGCAGGCGGGAGACGGGGTGGGCCGCCGCACCGCCGTTGTCTGGCTGCTCCTGCTGACCGGCATTCCCGCGCTGATCGCTGTTGGCCTGAGCCTGGCGTTGCCGGCGGTCTGGGTTGTGACCGGTGGCCTGCTGCTGTTTGGCGTTCTGTTTGCCGTGAACTCCTCTCTGCACAGCTACCTGATCGTCACACTGGCCCGCCAGGACGGTGTGTCGCTGGATGTGGGCTTCTATTACATGTCCAACGCCATGGGTCGCCTTATCGGCACGCTGTTGTCGGGGTGGATCTATCAGCTCTACGGGTTGCCCGCCTGCCTGTGGCTTTCATCGATCTTGCTGGCACTGGCCACGATGGCCATCGCCCGACTACCCGCGGCGTCGCCCGGACTCAGTCGTCAGTCAGCGGCCTGACCCGCCGAGTGCCCGGCCTTGCCACAGGTCGCCTCAGGGCCCAGCTCGAGGCGGTCGCCAACGGCAATGTTGTGAGCCTGGAAGTACCCCTGATTCACTTCGAGCGCAGACTGAAAGGATACCCCGGCCGGGTAGCTCGGGCATCGGGATGCTGAATCGCTGCGGCACGGCTCCATGGCGACGATCGCGGCAATCCGGTCCGATGGGTCGAGGTAGGCAATATCCAGGGGAATGCGGGTGTGGAACATCCAGAACGCATGGCCCGGTGGCTGGAGCTGATCGTAGGTAAACAGCATGCCGGTATTCTCGTCCAGCGTCTGTCGGTCCATGAGCCCGCGCTGACGTTGATCCGGTGTGCTGGCGACCTCCACACGCAGAGCCGTTGACTGTCCGTCGCGACTCACCAGGCACGCCGGCAAAGTCGATGCCGACGGGGTTTGGGCGCCGGCCGGCGAGACACTGCACGCTGCCACAACCACCGCAGCTGCCGGTATCAGAAGCGTTGCGACCAGTGCCGTGAGACGGGAGCCGGACCGCGAAGCAGCATACGGTGCCATTCAGGAGCGCAGCCGGTAGCCGGTTTTGAAGATCCACCAGATGGCCGTCATGCAGGCCGCCAGGAACAACAGGATCATTGCGACGCTGATGCCAACGTGTATGTCGGAAATGCCGTAAAACGCCCAGCGAAA
>JAWVWU010000601.1:0-1943 GCA_033723595.1 Marinobacter sp.
GAAACGTCCCTGCTGGACAGCCTGGAAGGCAAACGCGGCATGGTTCGCGCCAAGCCCCCGCTGCCGGCCATCAAAGGGCTTTTCGGCAAACCCACGGTGGTCAATAACGTGCTGTCGCTGGCCGCCGTACCCTTTATTCTTGATAAGGGCGCCCAGGCTTACGCCGACTACGGCATGGGCAAGTCCCGCGGCACCCTGCCGGTCCAGTTGGCCGGCAATGTCAAACAGGGTGGGCTGGTCGAGCTGGCCTTTGGTATCACCCTGCGGGAGCTGATGGACAAATTCGGCGGCGGCACCGCCAGCGGACGTCCCTTGCGCGCGGTACAGGCCGGGGGACCGCTCGGTACCTATATGCCGGAGAGCCAATGGGATACCCCGATTGACTACGAGCGGTTCGCCGAACTCGGCGCCGTGGTGGGCCACGGTGGCGTTGTCATGTTCGATGACACCGTCAACCTGGGGGATCAGGCCCGCTTCGCCATGGAATTCTGCACGGTTGAATCCTGCGGCAAGTGCACGCCCTGTCGGATCGGCTCGGTCCGGGGCGTGGAGGTCATCGACAAAATTCGGGCCGGAGACAATCGCGCAGCTAACCTGGAATTACTGGGCGAGCTGTGTGAAACCATGATCGATGGTTCCTTATGCGCCATGGGCGGAATGACACCGTTCCCTGTGCAAAGCGTGATGAAGCATTTCCCGGAAGACCTGAACGGTTGAGAGAGCGGAGCGTTGCTATGTTGAATTACTATGATCCGAACAAAGACTACGGTACCCCGGCACAGTTGTCGGAAAAGCTGGTTGCCCTGGAAATCGACGGCGTTGAAATCAGCGTACCGGAGGGCACCTCGGTGTTACGGGCCGCCGCGCTGGCTGGCATCAACATTCCCAAGCTGTGCGCCTCCGACAACCTGGAAGCCTTCGGCTCCTGTCGCATGTGTGCGGTGCAGATTGAAGGTCGCCGCGGTTACCCGGCGTCCTGTACCACTCCCGTTGCCGAGGGTATGAGCGTCAAGACCCAGAACCAGAAACTGGGCAAGCTCCGCCGCAACATCATGGAACTGTATATCTCCGACCACCCGCTGGACTGTCTGACCTGCCCGGCCAACGGCAACTGCGAACTGCAGGATGTGGCGGGCGAAGTGGGCCTTCGGGAAGTGCGTTACGGCTTCGACGGCGAAAACCACCTCGATGCCGAGACCGACGACTCGAACCCCTACTTCAGCTTCGACCCCAGCAAATGCATTGTCTGCTCGCGCTGCGTTCGCGCCTGCGAGGAAGTACAGGGCACCTTCGCCCTGACCATCGAAGGCCGGGGCTTCGAATCCAAGGTCGCCGCGAGCCAGAATGACGACTTCATGGATTCTGAATGCGTATCCTGCGGTGCCTGCGTCCAGGCCTGCCCGACGTCGACGCTGATGGAAAAGAGCGTGATCGACGTGGGTATGCCCGAACACAGCGTGGTCACCACCTGCGCCTACTGTGGTGTGGGCTGTTCATTCAAGGCCGAAATGAAGGGCGACCAGCTCGTCCGCATGGTCCCCTACAAAGGTGGCGATGCCAACCACGGTCATTCCTGTGTGAAAGGCCGCTTTGCCTTCGGGTACGCCACCCACAAGGACCGCATCAAGGAACCGATGATCCGTGATTCCATTGACGAGCCCTGGCGTACCGTATCCTGGGAAGAAGCGATCGGCTTCGCTGCCCGCCGCCTGAAGGATATCCAGAGCCAGTACGGTCGGGAAAGCATCGGCGGCATCACCTCGTCCCGGTGTACCAACGAAGAGACCTACCTGGTTCAGAAACTGGTGCGCGCGGCCTTCGGCAACAACAACACGGACACCTGCGCACGGGTATGCCACTCCCCCACCGGCTACGGTCTGAAAACCACCATGGGTGAATCCGCCGGTACCCAGACGTTCGATTCGGTGATGAAAGCGGACACC
>JAWVWU010000602.1:0-1932 GCA_033723595.1 Marinobacter sp.
CGCCGACAGGTGCTGCCCGAGAATGGCATCAATCAACCGCTGTTCGAGGACCGTGTCCTTGCCCTGGGCGAGACTCGACAGGTTGCGGTTGTTGCGATCGTTCAGAAACGTGAAGCTGTGGTCGGTGACCGTCACCCGGGAGACCAGGTCGATGATTCGGGCGGCTGCCCAGTCGGTGGTTACGACACCGATCAGTCGGTGGTCCGCGCTGAACATAGGGCGCGCCAGTGTCAGCACGGCGCGCGCGTTGGTGAAATCAAAGTAGACCGGTGACCAGTAGACCCGCTCACCCGGCGGGTGATCGTCCTGCCAGTGCTCGCCGAAGATGAGGTTGAACCAGGGTGCCTGACGATAATGGGGCGTTGTCCGCCCGCGCTTTACGCCCTGGATACCGCCGCCGGGTTTGTCCTGCACGAAATAGGAGGCGTAGCTTTCGTCCGCTGGTGCGAGAATGCCGGGCTCGAACCAGATGCCGGCGCCTGACGCGCCGTCGGAATTCTTCAGGTGATGACGCAGCGCCTGGTCCAGCTGGGCCCTTAGCTGCTGGCGGGCGGCATCCGATTGCGGGCTCTGGCTGGCAAGACGGTAAAACGTCTCGCCCATCAGCGACAGGGCAGACGTCTGGCGTTCCAGGGCCTGCTGGCGGGCGTCGATGCGCGTGAGGCTGGCAAAAAACACATCCCGGATCTGATCGCGACGAAGCTCAGACAGGGCCTTTTGGGAATAATTGAGGTTCAGGTTTGACAGCAGCAGCATACCCGAGAAGAACAGGGCAATCAGCAACACCAGCAGCCACATGATGGACTGCATGGCGTAATTTCCCCGCCAGGCGGTCAGTCGCGATTGCAACCAGGCATTAATCAAATTGCTACCTTTTCAAGTCGATGGGCGATCTGCTCGGTCAGCGCTCTCCGGCTGCCTCTTTGCTGCCATCATACCCCTGATCCCGCGCCAGACCGTTCCATTTTCTGGCTGCGTCGGCATCGGGCGCAACGCCCAGGCCTTCAGCGTATAGCTGTCCCAGCAAATGCGCCGCTTCCGCCGAGTGCGGAGCGGCAGCGCTGGCCCATCGAAACGCGTTGGCATAATCTTTCAGGGCAAACGTCATGAGCGCCATGTTGGTCTGCGCTTTGATATCGCCCTCGGTTGCCGGTTGTCGACAGGCCTTCATGGCTTCGCTGAAGTTGCGTATCGCCGTTAACAGATAGCAGTCATTCAGCTGTTTGGAAAGTGCCACCGGTGCCGCATCATCTGGCTCCCTGGCGGCGTCGGGCTCCGGTTGCGTCCGGGCCTTCAGTGTTGCCAGGCGACTGGCGTAAGCGGCCACGTCCGCAGGACAGGAATACTCGTAGCCCTTGCGGTATGTCGTCAATGACTGCTCGGTCACCGGCTCGGCGGCGTACCGGTCGGCAATCTCCGCACAGCGGCGGTCCCGCTCTTTCCGGACCCGCTGGCGAAGAGCTGGGTTATCCGTCTTGTCTTCAGTGCGCTCAAGGTAACGGGTCAGCGGGTCGATGTAGGGCTGTGCAAACAGCGCATCGACTTCACGCTCCTCGTCGTTGCCGGAGGGCGCGGTCTGTTCTGGCTGCCCGGCTGATTCCGTGGTCGGCGGCTCAGTGGGCGGCTGCGCCGGCGTGCCAAGCGTGCGGATGCTGGCACACCCAGCCAGCAGAGCAATGCCCGTGATCATGACGAAAAACTGGTACATCGATATTCACCAAAAAAAGCCTCGAGTCGGCAATCCTCAGTGTCCCACACTGGCTGCCGAAAAACTGCAGTCTTTTCGTACTATCACGAAGCGCCCGGGCTCATCGTCCGATAAAACCGACGAGTTTGCGACCGCCGTGAGCGTAGACGATTTGGCAACGGCCTCTCAACGTATCAGTGACGAGCGATCGATCAATTCTGACGTGGGGCATGCAGGACAGTCTA